>DASSMN010000231.1:0-3363 GCA_035688885.1 Gemmatimonadales bacterium | reverse complement strand
CTCCCGCTTCCGAATCAGGACCTCCCGCTGCTCGGTCCAGGCCACGAGCTTCTCCCGCTCGCGCTCCACCACATCGGCCGGTGCGCGGGAGACGAATTGCTGGTTGCCCAGCTTCTTCTCCTGCGACGCCACCAGGCCGGCCAGGCGATCGGACTCCGCACCGAGCCGCGAGCACTCCCGGCCCACGTCGATGGCATCGCCGAGCGGCACGAAGACCGCCGTGCCGTCGGGCAGCACGGCATTGCCGCCCACGCGCTCCGCACTCTCGCCCAGGATCAACTCGGACAGCTTGGCCAGCCGCACGATGGTGCTGCGCTCCCGCTCCAGCGCCGCGGCGGCGCCACCCTCGACGGCGACGTACGCCCGTACCGTCTGACCCGGCTGCACTCCGTATTCCGCCCGGATGGCGCGAATCGCGCCGACCACCTGCTGCACCAGTCCGAAGTCGGCCAGGGCCGCAGGATCCTCGGCACGAGCATCGGGGCGAGGCCAGGGCGCGACCGAGATCGACGCCTCGGCGGGCCGGCCGGGGAACCGGCGCCAGAGCGCCTCGGTCACGAACGGCATCACGGGATGCAGCAGACGCAACGCCACGTCGAAGGTCTGCGTCGCTACCGCGCGGGCCACGTCGCCGCCGGGCACGTCGCCGTAGAGGCGAGGCTTGATCTGCTCGATGTACCAGTCGGCGAGATCGCTCCAGAGAAACCGGTAGACCGCTCCCGCCGCCTCGTTGAGCCGGAACTTCTCGTAGGCCTCGGTGGCCTCGCGCACCGTGGCCTCGCACCGCGCGATGATCCACCGGTCGGCCAGCGTGAGCTCGCCCCGCCGAACCGCTCGCGGCGCGCCGGCCAGCGGGCGCGGGGCGCGGTCCAGGTTGGACAGGATGAACCGCCCGGCGTTCCACAGCTTGTTGGCGAAGTTGCGTCCGGCCGCGAACGAGGCCTCGAGGTCGTTGGGATCGAGGATCACATCGGTCCCGACCGACATGCCGGAGACCAGCGAGTAGCGCAGCGCGTCGGCGCCGTAGCGCTCCACCACCTCCAGCGGATCGATCCCGTTGCCCAGCGACTTCGACATCTTGCGATGCTGGGTGTCACGTACGGTGCCGTGCAGGTACATGTGGGTGTATGGAACCTCGCCCATGAAGTACAAGCCGGACATGATCATGCGCGCCACCCAGAAGAACAGGATCTCGGGCGCGGACACCAGCGTGTGACCCGGATAATAGGTCGCGAGGTCCGGCGTGCGGTCGGGCCAGCCCAGGCTCGAGAACGGCACCAGCCAGGAGGAGAACCAGGTATCGAGCACGTCCTCGTCCTGGCGTACCGCGCCCCCGCACGCTGGGCAGGCCTCCACGTCGGTGCGGCTCACCGTGGTCCGGGCGCAGTGCTCCGACTGACAGTACCACACCGGGATGCGATGGCCCCACCAGAGCTGGCGCGAGATGCACCAGTCGCGAATGCCCTCGAGCCACTGGACGTAGTCGTCGCCTCGGCGCTCCGGGATGAAGTGGAGCGTGCCGTCACGGTACTTGGCCAGCGCGGGGCGAGCCAGCGGCTCCATCCGCACGAACCACTGATCCGACAGCCTGGGCTCGATCACGGTGCCGCACCGATAGCAGTGGCCCACGGCGTGCCGGTGCGCCTCCACCTTCTCGAGGAGGCCCGCCGCCTCGAACTCGGCGACCACTCGAGTGCGCGCTTCGAACCGGTCCAGCCCCTGGAACCGGTCGGGCGCCGCCAGGCTGATGCGGGCGTCCGGCGTCATCACGTCGATCGAGGGCAGGTTGTGCCGCCGGCCGATCTCGAAGTCCGCCGGGTCGTGCGCGGGCGTCACCTTGACCGCTCCCGAGCCGAACGCGGGGTCGACCGCGTCGTCGGCCACGATCGGCACCCGGCGGTTCACCACCGGCAGCAGCAGCTCCCGGCCCACCAGGTGCCGGTACCGCTCGTCCTCGGGATGGACGGCCACGGCGGTATCGCCCAGCATCGTCTCGGGCCGAGTGGTCGCCACCGTGACGTGGCCGGCCCCGTCGGCCAGCGGGTACCGGAGGTGCCAGATCTTCCCGTCGGTCTCTTCCTTCTCCGCTTCTTCGTTGGACAGTGCGGTGAGACAGCGGGGACACCAGTTGATGATGTAATGGCCGCGATAGACCAGCCCCGCCTCGTACAGCGAAACGAAGGCTTCCCGCACCGCCCGCGAGAGACCCGCGTCCAGGGTGAAGTAGGTCCGGCTCCAGTCCGCCGACGCCCCGATGGCCTTGAGCTGCTCGATGATGGCCGAGCCGGTCTCATTCACGTAGGCCCACACCCGCTCGACGAACGCCTCCCGGCCCACGTCGAAGCGCGTGAGCCCTTCCTTGGCCACGAGCCGCTCCACCACGTTCTGAGTGGCGATGCCGGCGTGGTCGGTACCGGGCAGCCACAGCACCCGACGGCCCCGCATCCGCTCGAACCGGGCCAGCACGTCCTGCACGGTGTTGTTAAGCCCGTGACCCATGTGGAGCACCGCCGTAACGTTGGGCGGCGGCATCATGATCACGTACGGCTCGCCCGTGCCGGACGGCGCGAACAGCCCGCGCTCCTGCCACCAGGCGTAGAGGGCGGACTCGATGGCGGACGGATTGTATTGGGGGGCGAGCGGCTCGGTCATGCGCTCTGGTCGGTGGCGCGGGCGTCCCGGCCGCGCTGCACGTCGTCCTCGCCGCGCACCAGCAGGCTGTTGATGACGCTTTCGATGCCGGGAGTGGCGAGCGCCGTGCGTCCGGCCAGGGTCCGGGCCGCCCGGGTCGGCACCCAGCCGCGGAGCTCCACCACGCCGCGGGCCACCGGCAGCGCCTCCACCGGGATGCCGGCCAGCCGCGGCTCCGCCTGGAGCGCGGCCAGCACGGCGCGCGCGGAGGCGGACGTGGTGAGGCGGGTGGGCGAGGGCTCCCGGAACCGGCGGGCCGCGCCGGTGACCCGGTTCCGGCTGACGCCCCCGATCCACTCGCTCAGCGCGAAGCCTGCCACCAGGCCGGTGCCCAGGCCCAGGCCCGTCCAGAGGATCACCTGCAAGCCACCCAACCGATCGCGATCACGCACGACACGTCCTCTTACGTGAAGATTCGGAATCCGTTTAACTTAACATTTTCAAAGGTCACGCGCAGGGAATTGGTCCTCTTCGAAGGTCGCCGCATGAGTAACGAACCCACGGCCGCCCGTGGACCCGAGCTGGGCCGCTGGATCCTGGTCAGCCTGCTGCTGCTGATCGGTCTCGCGCTCTTCTTCATGTACGCGCCCGGCAGCACGCCGCCGGCGCCGCCGGCCGCCCGGGAGGCCCCGTGACGGCCCCAGCGACGTCGGTCATTCGCGTCACCTTGCC
>DASSMN010000606.1:0-4759 GCA_035688885.1 Gemmatimonadales bacterium | reverse complement strand
ATCGGGTGCCCGCGGGCATGGTGTGCATGGGCTCGTACCGGAATGGGCGGCTGGTGGCGCGCTCGGTGCTGCCACCCGAGGCGTGGGGCCAGATCGACGAGTACGGCGTGTTCGACGAGCCGGTGCAGATCGTTCTGGTGGCTCGCGCGGCGCCGCCGGGACTTCAGTGCCAGCTCTACGCCATGGTCCCACTGCCCGACGAGGAAGAGGACGAGCCCGAGGAGCCGTGGAGCGCGAGCGTCCCCGGCTCCTCCTACGAGTCCGCGGTGGAAGACGAAGCCGATGATGCCGCCGCCGCCGGCGACGAGCCTGCCGTGGCACCGATCCCGCTCGGCAACATCGTCCGGTACGAGCGCGACCGGGTGCATCCGGACAGTCTGCCGCTCGAGGCGGTGGATGTGCTGCGTCGGATCATCGATGGGGACACGTCGGAGCTCGTGGATCGGGCGCTGGCGGACCTGCTCGGGCTGTAGGCCGCTGTACGGTTAGACGAACACCCCCACCCTGAACCGCCAGATTCGTCCCAGCAGCTCTTCCAGGTGTCCCTGGGTGGTGAACACCTCCACCGCCGCCGCGGTGGCGGCCGCGTTCACGCCCCACAGCGTCGCCCGCTTGAGATCGCCCTCGAAATCGGCCTGCACGAACACTTCTTCGTCGCGGTTGTAGATGGTCGGGAGGAACGCGCCGAACTCGCGTGCCACGCCGTTGGCGCCCGGTCCGCCGATGGCGATGGTCGGATTCATGTGAAAGATCCGGTTCTCCAGATACCATGCGTCGCCCACCACCACCGCGCGGCGATACGCGTGCCCGGCACCCCGCCGGTCGATCTCCGACTTGAGCAGGTAGGCCAACGGCCGATCCCGCTCCTCGGCGGTGAGCGATGTGCCGGTGACCAGCACGATGGTTTCCTCGGTATCCACCAGCTTCATCGAACGGGCGTCCTGTTCTCGCTCACGGGGTGGCCGTGTCGGCCGGGGCGGGCGCGGTTCGCTGGTTCTGCTCGAACTCGCGCTCCTTCTCCTTGCGAATGCGCATGTCACGGATCATGGACTTGAATTCGTCCAGGTTCTCCGAGCGCTGCGCCGCGTACTGCAGGTCGGCCCTCAGGTCCATCAGGTGATTGTAGGCCTGATTCTGGTCCACGTTCCCCGCGGGAATCGGCAGCAACGCCAGCACCGCGGCGGGGATCTTGAGGCCGGCGATGTAGATGTTCTTCGAATCGATGCCGAACTTCTTGCCGGCGATCTCCTTGGTCCAGCTGGGGAGCGTCTGCGCATTCGACGCCGGTTCCGCGGCAATGGAGTCGAGGTAGCCCTGCACGATGGCGGTCACGGCGCTGTCGACCAGCTCCACATGGCTCTTGCTCAGGCGCTTGGCCAGGTCCTTGGGGGGCAGCGGCAACGGTCGTACCCACAGGCGCCCATCGGCCAGCCCGGGTCCGATCAGCTCGGTGGGCGCGCGCCGCGTGGGCGCCGGCGCGCTGCCCGTATCGACCGGCACCGGCAACGGCCGAGGCTCGGGCAGGACGGCCACCGGCTCCGGCTGGGGGCGGGGACGGAGCACGGGGCGGGATGGCCGCTCTCCGGCAATGCCTGGACCCGCGGGGCCATCCGCCCGGGGCAGCTGGAACGGCATCGGAACCGCGGTCGGTCCCTGGGCCGGCGGCGTGAGGACGATCAGCTCGGCCGGTCGGCGGGGCTCGGTCGGACGGCGGCCGCCGACCCAGCCGAACAACAGCAGACTGTGCACGGCAACGCTGGCCGCGATGGCGATCCACGGCCAGCGCCGTCGGGGCGGCAGCGCGATTTCAGGAGGCCGAGGCAAGCTCCCCTCGCCGGATGGCGTCGAGCGTCTGGCCCAGCCGGCCGGCGGCTGCGCGCAGCCGGTCCGCTCCCACCGTGAGCGCTATGCGGAAGAAGCCCTCGCCGGCCGGGCCGAAGGCACTCCCCGGCAGCACGACGACGCCCGTGTCCTCCAAGGCGCGGGTCGCAAATCCCGCCGAAGGCGTGCCGGCCGGAAGCGCCACCCAGAGGTACATCGCCGCCTTGGGGGCCTCGAGCGCGAAGCCAGCCTCCCGAAGCGCCGCCACTGCGGCATTGCGCCGCCGCTCGAGCTCCGCCCGGATCGGCGCCACTAGCGTCTCCGCCTGGTCCAGTGCCGTCGCCCCGGCCTTCTGTACCGCCAGGAAGGGACCGGTATCGGTATAGGACTTGACCCTGGTGAGCGCCCCCACCAGCTCCGGCCGTCCCACCGCGAACCCGATCCGCCATCCGGTCATCGAAAAGCTCTTGGAGAGGGAGAAGAACTCGAGCGCCACCTCGCGGGCTCCGCTGATCTCGAAGATGCTCGGCGCCCGGTACCCGTCGAACGTGAGGTCGCAGTAGGCATTGTCGTAGGCCAGCAGGATGCCGTGGCGGCGACAGACCGCGACGGCCCGCTCCAGATATTCCAGCGGAGCCACCGCCGCCGTTGGGTTGTTCGGGTAGTTCAGGAACACCAGCTTGGCCCGACCAAGCACGGCTTCGGGCACGCGTTCCAGATCGAGCAGGAAGTCGTTCTCCGGGCGCAGCGGCGCGATGAACGGCTCCGCCCCGGCCAGAATGGAGCCGCCCAGGTAGGCCTGGTAGCCCGGCTCGGGCACGATCGCGACATCGCCCGGATTCACCACCGCAAGCGGCAGGTGGGACAGCCCTTCCTTCGACCCGATCAACGGCAGCGTTTCGGTGACCGGATCGAACCGGAACCCGAACCGCCGTTCCACCCATCGCGATGCAGCCTGGCGGAATGCGGGCAGTCCCTGCTGGAACCCGTACTTGCTGTAGGCGGGGTCGTGCAGGGCCGTGGTCATGGCCTCCACGGCTTCCCGCGGCGGCGGCGTGTCGTTGTCGCCCGCCCCGAGGTCGATGACATCCACTCCCGACTCGATCAGCCGGCGCTTGATGGTGGGAATCTCCGCGAGCGGATAGCCGGGAAGCGCGCGCAGTCGCTGACTGAATTCGATCATCGGGTCGTGCCGTCCTGAACGGGGTTGGACAGAATGCCGACGCCCGGTATCTCCACTTCCACCACGTCACCGGATCGCAGCGGTCCTACGCCGGCCGGCGTACCGGTGGCGATGAGATCGCCCGGTTCGAGTGTCATGATGCCGCTGATGTACGCCACCAGAAACGGGATCTGGAAGTGCATGTCGGTGGCCGGCGCGCGCTGGCGCTCGTTTCCGTTGACGCGGCCGATGACCTCGAGCGATCGCCAGTCGAGCCCTCGCGCGACGGCCGGCCCCACGGGGCAGAAGGTGTCGTAGCCCTTGGCCCGGCCCCATTGCCCGTCGGTCTTCTGAAGATCGCGGCAGGTCACGTCGTTGAGACAGACGAACCCGTCGATCCCCTGCTCCGCCTCGGCCTCTCCGGCCTGTCGGAGCCGCGCCCCGATCACCACCCCGATCTCGGCCTCGTATTCGACCTGCCGGGACGTCGGCGGCAGCACGATCGGCTCACCCGGGCCGATCAGGGCGCTCGGGGGCTTGAAGAACAGCATCGGCAGCGGCGGCACCTCGTTCCCCAGCTCCTTCGCATGCGCCACGTAGTTCCGGCCCACGCACACGATCTTGGATGGGCGCACCGGGATCACGCGATGGCCCCGATCCCCTGACGGGCGAAGAAGTCCTCACACTTGGTGCGTACCTGTGCCCAGCTCCCGATAACGCGCTCGGCTCGCGGCAGCCCGCCGAGCAGCAGGGGCCCGTACCGCTTGGTGACGACCCGGCTGTCGAGCAGCACCACCACTCCCATGTCCTGCCGGCTGCGGATCAGCCGCCCGAATCCCTGCTTGAGCTTGAGCGCCGCGTGGGGCAGCAGATAGTTCATGAACCCGTCCAGCCCCTCCTCGGCCAATCGCTCGAGACGGGCGGCCGTGAGCGGCTCGCTCGGAACCTTGAAAGGTAGCTTGTTGAGTATCAGCGTGCGGAGCGCGCGACCCGGCACGTCCACGCCTTCCCAGAACGAATCCGTCCCCAGCAGGATCGCGTTCTCCGCCTGACGGAAACGGCGCAGCAGCACATCGCGCGGCGATTCGCCCTGCACCAGGATGGGCCATCGTGTCCCCAGCACCGCGCGGACCTCGCGGGCCGCTTTGCGGAGGGACGCATGGCTGGTGAACAGGACGAACATGCCGCCGTCGGATGCATAGGCGAGGTCGGTGACCACCTGCACCACGGCGGTGGCATGGGCGTGCTCGTCCTCCCGCGGCTCGGGCAGATCGTTGGGAATGCCGAAGACGCATTGGGAGGGGTAGTCGAACGGCGACGCGAAGGCCTCGCGCACCGTGACCGGCGAGTCTTCACCGGCCAGGCCGAGGCGAGACTCCAGGAAGCCGAACTCGCCACCGGCCGCGAGGGTGGCGCTGGTGAGCACCACCGTCTCGAGCCGATCGAACAGCAGCGCGCGAAGCACGGGGGCGAGATCGAGCGGCACCGCCGACAGGGTGACGTGGTCACCCCGGGCGGCCCGCTCCAGCCAGCGGACCGTCGGCGCACCGCCGCCGGCGGGGCGAAGCGTGCGATTGAGGCCATCGCACAGGGCGTCCAGCCGGCGCATCACCGCCCGGAGCTCCTGCAGGATGGTGCCCCCGCGCTCGGTCTCCTCCGACTCCGCCAGCCGATCGGCGATGGTCTCGACGCTCTCGCGCACGGCGCGGAACGCCCCCAGCGTGGCGTCGAGATCGAAGGCCAGGCCCTGGTCCCAGATCTCGTCCGACGCGAAAT
>DASSMN010000506.1:0-4292 GCA_035688885.1 Gemmatimonadales bacterium | reverse complement strand
AGGAAGGACATCTGTGAGGCGGCGCACATCAACCGTCGTGGTCGCCGAGCCGGGCGGTGACGGTCTCGTGCTTCCGGTTCCGCAGGATGTCCAGCTTGAAGGTTTCGCCCTTGTCATAACTCCGCAAGATGCGCAGCAGGTGCGCCGGACTGGAGGGCTTCCGGCCGTCGACCGCCTGCACCACGTCACCGCCCTTAAGCCCCAGGGTATTGTCCTCCGGGGCGCGGATCACCAAGATCCCGTCGGTGGTGCCGAAGTAGTTGCCCAGATCGGAGTTGAGCGGTGCGAGGTCGAGGTCGGCGAGCGGGCCCCCCGCAAACAGCTCGAAGTGGCCGCCCATGCCCATCTCGTCGGGCACATCGCCCATCACCAGCCGCTCCGGGCCGGGGCCGCGGAACTGCATGGTGACCGGCCGATGGCCGTCGGGCCCCATGACGAAGCTGTCGGGCTCATTCTCGGTAATGACCGAGACAGTCTTGCGGTCCTTACCCCGGAGATACTCGACGGGCACGGTGTCGTTGGGCTGGAGCCGGGCGGCCAGCTCGATGAGGCGCAGGCCGGGCAGCGACTGGCGCTTGTCCGCACCCTGCTCGGCCTGGCCGCCGGAGAGCACCGACTTGCCATCGAGCTTGGTGATCACGTCCCCCGACCGGAGCCCGGCCTTGGCGGCCGGGCCGTTGGGGACGACCGACTCGACGTACGCGCCGAGCGAGTCGGTATCGCGCGCCTGCAGGTTGACCTTGATGCCGAGCCGGGCGCGGCGGTTCATCACCAGCGACATGAGCCGGTCGGGGCCGTCGAGCCGCCGCTCGAAGCGGATAGTGTCGGTCTCATCCCGATTCTGGGCCGCGAGGGGCATCGCCCCGCTCACCAGGCCGGCAGCGGTCAGCGCCATGGTCAGAACGAAGGCAGAGCGCATGTCCATCTCCTCGGGGCTCAGAGCCCCACGTTGCTGGCACGGGTTACGTGCACGTCCACCAGCGCATCGAGCAGCCCGACCCGTTCACGCCAGAGCTTGAGCAGCTGATCGTCCTTGGGCTGCTGCTGGAGCAGCTCCGCCATCTCGAGCTCACGATCCACCCGCGCGATCCGGTCTTCCAGCTCCTGGGCGATGCCGGCGGTCCGGCCGTCCAGCATGCGCTGCTCCGGGTGGTACTGGCTGAGCGCGGTTTCGAGAGCCTGCGAGCGGGCCATGGCCGCCTGAATCTCCTGCTGCCCCCCCGGAACGACCTCGCCACGGGGGCCAATCAGTACGGCGACGGCGATCGACGCCGCCGCCGCGAGACCCGCCAGGCCCGCCATCCGCTGCCGGTGAGCTCGGCGCGCCACTCGCAGCCGCGCGGTCACCAGGGGCCAGCGGTCGCGGCTGGGCCGCAGGGCCGGCAATGCCTTGATCCGGGCTACCCGCTGGTGCAGCCGATCGAGCTCGGCCTGGCATGTCGGGCAGCCGTCCAGATGTTCCCGGGCGGAAGCGTCGCCCGGTTCCAGGCCGGCCTCGCGCAGGCTCAACAGCGCTTCCATCGACAGGTGCGTCATACCTCAACCTCCTCCCCGAGCCAGCGCCGGAGCCGTTGGTGCGCCCGGGCAAGCTGCGACTTCGAGAAGCTCGGAGTCCTGCCCATCATCCCGGCGATTTCCTCGTGGGTGTACCCTTCGACGTCGTGCAGCCACACCACCGCGCGCGAGGTCTCCGACAGCCGCTCCAACGCGGCCTCCAGGTCCATGCGCAGCGCGGTGTCCTCCCGCCGCTGCCCGACGACGTCCTCCTGAAGCTCGTCGGTATCCCGGTATTTGTTCCGGCGAAGCCGCATGAGCGCCTTGCTGGCCGCTATGGTGCGAACCCAGCCCCAGAGACTGCCCTCCTCGCGGTACCGGCCAATGCTCCGGCACACCTCGAAAAAGGTCTCCTGGAGCACGTCTTCGGCATCTTCGGTGGTGCGGCAGATTCGGCGGGCGAGGTTGTACACCGGGGCCTCGAAGGCTCGGTAGAGCTCCTCGAGTGCCCTCTCGTCTCCGGCCCTGGCCCGGGCGACCACCGACTCGGCGTTGGCGAGGAGGTAGGATTCCATTACACGGGTCCCTGTCATGGCCCCCTATGAATGCGGCGGGCCGTGAGATGGTTGCACTGCCCTGAATGGTAAGTGGTTAGCCGCCAACCCGGTGAGCGGAAAGCCGGCAGCGCGAGCGGGAACGGCACGCCGGCGAGCGGGGGCGTCCCCCCGCTTGGCCGCCGCTTACCGCTTGCCGCTCACCGGCTTATATATCCGCCCATGCCCGACACCGCCCCCGCTCCCGCTCCCCACATCTGGCTGCACCACCTGGAGGACGAGGCCGACGCGGCCTACCTCTACCGAGAGCTGGCCCAGGCCGAGCGGGATACTCGGAAATCCGAGCTGTACCAGCGGCTGGCCCAAGTGGAGGACCGCCACGTCGAGATGTGGCGGAAGCTCCTGGCTGAGAACGGGCACCACGTTCCCCCGCCCGCCCCTTCGCGGGGGGCCCGGTTCCGGGCCTGGGTGGCCCGGCGGGTGGGCGCCGGCATCCTGCTTCCCATGCTGCTCGAGGAGGAGGGGCGGGAGGTCAAGGGATACCTGAGCCTCTACCGCGAGTCGCCCGACGGCGTCGTGGGGCCGACCGCCCTCACCCTGGCCAAAGAGTCGAAAGAGCACGCCGAGACGCTGGCCTCGATCAGCGGCGGGGACGGCGAGCCCTGGCACAAAACCGGAGCCGGCGGCTTTCTCCGGAACGTGGTCTACGGCTTCAATGACGGCCTGACCGCCAACTTCGGTCTGGTGGCGGGGATGATCGGCGCGCAGAGCAACCTGCCCATGGCGGAGCATGCCGTGGTGGTGGCCGGCCTGGCCGGCATGGCCGCCGACGCGCTCTCGATGGGATCCTCGGGCTACCTCGCCGCCAAGAGCGAGCGGGAGGTGTTCGAGCACGAGATTGCGATGGAGAAAGAGGAGATCCGGCTCATGCCCGAGCTCGAGCAGGAGGAGCTGAGCCTCATCTACCAGACCAAGGGCGTGCCGGCGGAGCAGGCCGCCGCACTCGCCGCGCAGATCATGCAGGACCCGGCGAGAGCGCTCGAGGAGCAGGTTCGCGAGGAGCTCAAGATCGGCGAGGCCGCCACAACGCCGATGCGGGAGGCGTGGATCACCGGGATCGCGACGGCCCTGGGGGCTTTCATCCCGGTGGCGCCGCTGGTGTTCAGCAACAGCCCCGCCGCCATCTGGACCTCGTTCACGCTGTCCATGCTGTCGCACTTCGCGGTCGGGGCCGCGCGCAGCTTCTTCACCGGCCGGGGCGTGATCCGGAGCGGCATGGACATGTTCATCGTCGGCCTGGGCGTGGCCGGCGTAGGATACCTGGTGGGCGATTGGATCGTGAAGCTGCTCTAAGGCGGACCGCAGGAATTGCACGCAATCGGAAGGGGGAGGTGGTGGTCCGCTGGGGCCTGTGCTGTCAGTTTCTGGACGCGCCGATCAAGTTCCGCTCGGCCACTCATCGCTACGTCTCCACTCTCACTCCGAAAGCGCGCCGCGAATACCTCGGTGGCATCGCGCGTGACAACGCCGAGGCCCTGGTCGCCGCGGTGCGGCACTGTCGCGCGCTGGGGATCGGCGCCTTCCGCATCAACAGCCAGGTGCTCCCGCTGGGCACGCATCCGGTGAGCGGCTACGGCCTGGAGCGCATCGACCGCACCGGAGAGGCCCGCCGCACGTTTCTGGAGGCGGCGGCCCTGGCCCAGCAGCTGGACGTCCGCCTGAGCTTCCATCCCGATCAGTTCGTGGTGCTCAACTCCGAGCGGGAAGCCGTGGTCGAGAGCTCGCTGCGTGAGGTCGAGTTCCAGGCAGAGCTCGCGGACCTGATCGGGGCCGACGTCATCGTCCTGCACGGGGGCGGTGCCGCCGGCGGGAAAGAGGCCGCGTTGGCGCGGCTGGCGCGCGCGGTGGAGCGCCTGAGCGGACGCGCGCGCGGGCGGCTCGCGCTCGAGAACGACGACCGCATCTACACTCCGGCCGACCTGTTGCCCGTCTGCGAGCGGCTGGGCCTGCCGTTGGTGTACGACGTGCACCACCATCGGTGCAACGGCGACGGCCTGTCCGAGCGCGAGGTCACCACGCGCGCGGCGGCCACCTGGGGCGGCCGGCCGCCCTACTTCCACATCTCCTCGCCGAGGGAGGGATGGCACGCGGGCGACCCGCGGCCGCACGCCGACTACATCGATCCGGCCGACGTGCCCCAGGCGTGGCTGCCGATGGACCTCACCGTCGACGTGGAAGCGAAAG
>DASSMN010000429.1:0-5156 GCA_035688885.1 Gemmatimonadales bacterium | reverse complement strand
GGCGGGCACCAGTCCAAACAGTACCCCGACCGCCAGGGACACCAGCACGGTGAACGCCAGCACCCGGCCGTCGATCGCGATCCCGGAGAGCCGCGGAATGCCGCGAGGGTTGAGGGCGAGCAGCGCATCCACCGACCAGGTCGCCACCAGCAGGCCCAATCCGCCGCCGATGACCGACAAGACCACGGCCTCGGCCATGGCCTGCTGCATGAGGCGGCGCCGGCCGGCGCCGAGCGCCGCGCGCACCGCCAGCTCGCGGGTGCGCGACGAGGCCCGCGCGAGCAGCAGGTTGGCCACGTTGGCGCAGGCGATGAGCAGCACGAAGGCGACCGCCCCGAGCAACAGCAGCAGCGCCGGCCGGATGCTGCCGACCATCTCGCCGGCGAACGGAAGCAGGACGGTGCCGCGGCCGGTATTGGTCGCGGGATACTCGGACGCCAGGTCCCGCGCCACGGCGCTCAGATCCTGCTGCGCCGCCGCCGGCGTCACGCCCGGCTTGAGCCGGGCGACCACGTCGTAGGAGTGAGAGTCCCGGTCGTTCGCCCGGCCGGTGCCGAAACCCAGCGGCAGGAAGACCTGAACTCGGCCAGGGTACTCGAGCGAGGCCGGCGCGACGCCGACTACCGTATAGGGCATGCCGCCGAGGTTGATGCTGCGGCGCAGGATCCCAGGATCGGCGCCGAAGCGCGAGCGCCAGAGCGACTCACTGATGACGGCCACCGTCCCCTGTCCGTGATCCTCGCCGGGCAGCAGCCCGCGACCCATGATGGGCGTGACACCCATCGTGCGGAAGAAATCGGACGAGATGAGCGCGGCGGAGAGCTCCTCCGGCTCGCCGGTGCCGAGCAGCGTCACCGCCATGCCGCGCCAGACGGCCAGCGACTGGAAGGAGTGGGCCCGGGCCTGCCAGTCGAGCGCGTTGGCGCCGCTCGCCGAGCCCTGCATCATGCCGCCGTAGGTCTCGCGGACCAGCACCAGCCGGTCGGGATCGGGATAGGGATACGGGCGGATGAGCACGCCGTTGACGACGCTGAAGATCGCGCTGTTGGCGCCGATGCCGAGCGCCAGGGTGACCAAGGTCACCGCGGTGAACCCGGGCGCCTTCGCCAGGGACCGCAGCGCGTAGCGGATGTCCTGCCAGAGCCCGGTCATCAGTCGCTCCTGAGCGCGTGAGCGGGATCGGTGCGCACGGCCCGCACGGCGGGCAGCAGCGTGGCACCGGCGGCCACCGCGGCGAGTGCGAGCGCGGTGCCGGTGAACGTGAGGGGATCGGTGGGCCGGATGTGGAACAGGAGCCCCGCGAGCAGCCGGGTCACGGCCAGGGCGCCCACCACACCGGCCACGATGCCGCCGCCCACGACCAGCGCGGACTGCGACACCACCAGGCGCAGGATCTGCTCCGGCGCGGCGCCGAGTGCCATCCGGATGCCGATCTCGCGCTCCCGCTGGCTCACCAGATGGGCCATGACGCCGTAGATCCCGACCGCGCCGAGCAGCAGCGCGATGGCCGCGAAGCCGCTCACCAGCAGCATGATGAGCCGCCGCTCGGCGGCCCACGCGCCCATCGCCGCGTCCATCGTCTGGGCCTCGGCGACCGGCGTATCGGCGTCGAGGGCCGCGACGGTGGCGCGGAGCGCGCCGATGAGGGCCTCGGGATCGCCTGCCACGCGCATGGCCACGTACATCGCGGCGGGTGGAGTGCCGGTGCCCGCGGGAAACTGCGCGTACGGCAGATACATCTCGGGCCGCGCCGCCTCGCTGAGTCCGCGGTGCCGGACGTCACCCACCACGCCGACCACGGTGCGCCACACCGAGTCCACCCCACCCCCGCCCAGCAGGATGCGCTGGCCCACCGGGTCCTCGTTGGGCCACACCTGGCGGGCGAGCGTACGGTTCACGATCACCGCACCGGGCGCGCCGACGCGGTCGGCGGCGGTGAAGTCGCGGCCTTCCCGCACCGGAATGCCCAGCGCGGCGAAATATCCGGGCGTGACGACCTGCCAGTCGGCGGGGTGGTAGTCGGTCGGCAGCGGCGGGAATGCCGCCCGGCCCTCGAGGATGAACGACCAGTCTCCGATCTCGAGCCGTCCGGTCATCGGGAGCGCGCGCGCGATGGCGGCCGACTTGACCCCGGGAAGATGGGCGAGCCGGTCCACCAGGTCGCGATAGAACTCGCGCCGGGCCGCGCTGGTGGCGAAGCGCGTGGTGGACAGCTCGACCCGCGCGGTCAGCAGCCCATCGGGCTGGAAACCGGGATCCACCTGGCGCAGTCGAAGGAAGCTCTGCACCAGAAGGCCCGCGCCGGTCACGAGCACGAGCGCGATGGCCACCTGCCCTCCGACCAGCACCCGCCGGAGCAGCTGCCGGTGCCCGCCGGCGGTGCCCGCCCGCCCGCCCTCGGTGAGCGCCTGGGTCAGGTCCGGACGCACCGAGTGGAGGGCGGGCGCCAGACCGAACAGCAGGCCGGTAAGCACGGTGAGCGCGAGGGTGAAGAGCAGCACCCGGCCGTCGAGACCGATCTCTGCCAGCCGGGGCACCGACGCAGGTGCCGCCATAACCAGTCCCTGCACACCCCACGCGGCCAGGACGACACCCAGCGTCGCGCCGGCCGCCGCCAGGAGCAGGCTCTCGGTCAGCAGCTGCCGCAGCAGCCGGCGCCGTCCGGCGCCCAGTGCGGTCCGGAGCGCGATCTCCCGCTGGCGCGCCTCCGCTCGCGCCAGCAGCAGGCCGGCGACGTTGGCGCACGCGATCAGCAGCAGAAGCCCGACGGCGCCGAGCAGGACGAGAATGGCGGGACGGACATCCCCGACCACCTCCTGCGCGACCGTGGTCGTCGAGCCGTTGAACTCCGGGGTGTACTCCCCGGGGTACCGCGCCAGCATGCCCCGCATGAGCGCCGAGACTTCGGTCGAGGCGCGCTCGACCGTCACGCCGTCACGCAGCCGTCCGACCGCCTGAAGGAAATGCCAGCCGCGCTCGCTGCGATTGGCCGCCGGGTCGAGCTGCAGCGGACTCCACAGCTCCATGCCCGCCCCGGCGTAGTCGGACGGCAGCTGGAAGCCGGCCGGCATGACCCCGATGACTGTGGCCGCCGCGTCATCCAGCATGAGCACCCGGCCGACAATCGACGGATCGGCCCCGAAGCGCCGTCGCCAGAGCGCGTCGCTCAGCAACACGGCGTGAGGCCCGTTCGGCCGATCCTCCTCTGGCACAAAGCTTCGGCCGAGGACCGGCGCCACTCCCAGGACCGCGAGGGTGTTGCCGGTCATGTACCCGGCCCGGAGCCGCTCCGGCACACCGCCTCCGGTCAGGGTCGCGGTACCGTCGACGTAGGCGCCGACTGCCGCGAAGGAGCGACCCTGCTCGGTGAGGTCCCAGTACTCGGCGACGCTCAAACTGGCCAGGGGCTCCTGCGTCCGGTGACCCCAGATCATGGCCAGGCGGTCCGTTCGATCGTACGGCAGCGGGCGCAGCAGCACGCCATTGGCGACGCTGAAGATCGCCGTGTTGGCGCCGATGCCGAGCGCCAGGGTGAGCACGGCGATCGCCGTGAACGCCGGGCGCTGGCGCAGGCCCCGAAGGGCGTAGCGGAGATCCTGCAGCAGCGGGCTCACTCCGACCTCAGCGAGGTCATCGGATCGACCTTGAGCGCGCGTCGCGCGGGCAGATAGCTGGCGGCGAGCGCGACCGCTCCGAGCACCAGAGCCACCGCGACATAGGTGAGTGGATCGCGGGCGCTCACGCCGTAGAGCTGACTGGTGAGCACCCGGCTCAGCAGCCACGCGCCGGTGAGCCCGATGAGCAGCCCGATCCCGACCAGCCGCATTCCCTGGCCCACCACCAGGCCCAGGACGTCCCTGGTCCCGGCGCCGAGCGCCAGGCGGATGCCGATCTCGTGCCGGCGCTGCGTAGTGCTGTACGCCATGACGCCGTAGATCCCGATGGACGACAGCGCCAGGGCGAGGCCGGCGAACAGCGTGAGCAGGAGCAGCGAGAAGCGGCGTTCCGCACTGGCGTCGGACACCAGCTTGGTCATGGGCGCGATGCCGAACACCGGCTGGTCGGGATCCACGCTCCGGATGGCACGGGTGACCGCCGCGCCGAGGCGCGTAGGATCACCATCAGTGCGCACCAGGAACGCCATCTCCTGGGTGGGGAACCGCTGGCTCGAGAGGAAGATCTCGTCCCGCGGCGGCTGGTCGGGCGCCACCTGTCGCACGTCGGCCGCGACGCCCACGATGGTGACCATCGGACCCTGTGGGCCGAACACCTGGATGCGGCGGTCGATCGGGTTGTCGTTGGGCCAGTACTTGGTCGCGAGCGTCTGGTTGATCACCACCTCGGCCGGCCCGGTCGAGTCCACCACCGGCGCCAGCGTGCGTCCGCGCAGGATCGGGATCTGCATCGTCGCGAAAAAGCGGGGTCCGGTCCACAGCACTCGTGTGCCCTGGGTGATCGACCGGCCGTCGAGCGTCATCCCATGCGAGCGGGCCGCGCGGAGGAGCGAGGCGTGCGACAGCGTCACGCCGCGCACGCCCGGCACCTCGCTCAGCCGACGCCGCAGACTCTCATAGAAGTCTGCGACCTGTCCTTCCGGATATCCGGCCTGCGGCGCGTTCACCTCGAACAACAAGACGTTGTCGCGGTTGAATCCGAGGGAGACCGACTGCAGATTCACCAGCGTCCGCACGAACAGGCCGGCGCCGACCAGCAGCAGGAGAGACGTCGCGATCTGGGCCACGACCAGCACCTGGGTCAGCCGCGGGCGCGCGGCTCGCAGCCGGACACCGGATTCGCTGACCGATCGATCCTTGAGCCTGGGCATCAGGGCCGGACGGGTCGCCTGCAGCGCCGGCGCCAGTCCAAACAACACGCCGCACAGCACCGACAGCGCCAGCGTGACGAGCAGCACGTGCCAGTTCAGCTCGGCGTGGAGCGTGAATCCGTCCCGGCCGTTGGCCAGCAATTGCGTCAACAGACGCATTCCGACGACAGCAATGAGGATCCCGAGGGCGCCACTGAGCGTGGCCAGCAGGACGCTTTCAGTGAGCAGCTGGCGGACAATGCGCCAGCGGCCCGCGCCCAGGCTCAGCCGCACCGCGACCTCGCGTGTCCGGGCGGCGGAACGCGCGAGCAGCAGGTTTGCGGTGTTCGCG
>DASSMN010000551.1:0-2372 GCA_035688885.1 Gemmatimonadales bacterium | reverse complement strand
CGACGGATGACTGCCCGATTCTCGAGGCACTGGAAGACCATGCCGTCCCCGATAACTAAGACCCTACTCGCGGCGGGCGGAGGGGTCGCGGCTGCTGTCGGTTCTGCCCTGTGCTGCGCGGGCCCGCTGGTGGCCGTGTTCCTGGGCCTCAGCGGCGCGGGCCTCGCGGCCACGTTCGAGCCCTTCCGACCGTATTTCGTCGCCGCCACCGCCCTGTTTCTGGTGCTCGGCTTTCTCGCCGCCCGGCGCGAGGACCGCAAGGCGTGTGAGCCGGGCCGGCTCTGTGCCTCGCCAACGGCGCGCCGCCACATGAAGCAGTGGCTGTGGATCGCGACCGCAATTGCTGTCCCGCTCGTCACCTTCCCCTGGTGGTCGAGGTTCATTCTGTCTTAGGAGAGGACGATGCTGTCGAACACGATGGTACTAGCTGCCTTCACCGCGCTCGCTGGCGCCGGCGTAGTGTGCCCGTTGTGTGATGCCAATGCGGGCATTGCTCGAGCTCAGCAAGTGCCAGCACGGCACGAGGCCACGGACACGGCGACCGTGAAGCTCCACATCTCGGGGATGACCTGCGGAAGCTGCCCGGTGACGGCGCGGGTCGCACTCAAGCGGCTTCCAGGGGTGCTGGACGCCAAGGTGACCCTGGATGACAGCCTCGGTGTCGTCACCTACGATCCTCGCAAGGTCACCCCTGTGCAGATCGCGGCCCATCTCACCCGGCTCACCGGGTACGGCGCGCGGATCATTACCGAGAGCCCCAAGGCGGAGCGTCAGGGAGCGTAAATGAGTTGATTGCGACACAGGCAGCGTGGAGAACAGGTTGATCTGCCATGTCGCAAAGGTTAGGCTCACGCATCCAATGCCATGAAGTCAAGGACACCTATGGGCGCTCCCCCGATTGAACTCGTCTACTTCTCCGGCTGTCCGCACGTGGAGGAGGCCCGCGTCGCGCTCCGGGCGGCCCTCAAGGCAGCCGGACTTCCGACTGATTGGTCGGAATGGGACCAAGCCCGACCTGGGGTTCCAGCGCGTCTGATGGGGTATGGATCGCCAACGATTCTTGTTGACGGCTTGGATGTTACCGGAAACGCTCCTGCCAACACCGGCCTGGCCTGCCGGGCGGACGCCATTCCGTCTTCGGCGACGATCCAGGGCGCTCTTGCTAGGTGGCGAGCAACCGGAGCGTCACATGCCTCTGGAGGTTGATCGACGATGACATCCTCCCCTGTGACGGGCCCGGACGAGGGACGACAAGCCAGCGGGCTCGCGGTCCTGGGAACGAGTGTGGCCGGAATCGGTGCCGCAGCCACCGCAGCCGCAGCGAGTCTATGCTGCGTAGGCCCGGCTGTCGTCTCAATCGTCGGGGTAAGTGGCGCGGTCGCCGCTGCAAGCCTGAAGCCCTACCGGGTGTTCCTGATCCTTGGGTCGATGGCACTGCTCGGGGTGGCATTCTGGCTCACCTACCAGCCGAGGACCGCGAGCGGCACGGGAGGGGCGGCGTGTCCTACTCGAGCGGGAAGAGTGAGTCGGAGAATCGTGTGGATCGCCGCGGCCGCCTGGCTCGTCGCTGTGTTCCTCCCGTCACTCCTGTCGCTTTTCCCATGAGCCGGGCCCGCCGGCAACCATACCCGGGTCCCCTTCTCACGGCACTTCTCCTAGTGGCCTGCCGATCTGGAGGCCCCGTGCAACATCACGATACGCTGGCAGCGAACGCAGAACCGCTCCGATCGGCCTTCAACGCGGACTCGGGCCGAGTGCGCGCCATCATTCTGGCATCTCCCACGTGAGGCGCCTGTCTGTTCGGAGTTTCCGAACTCGAGCAGAGGTGGCTGGAGCAACGAAAAACGGCGCCGGTCAAGGTGTACCTAGCCTGGGTACCGATGCTGGGGGCCGAGGAACAGCACGTCGCCGAGGCGTCCCGGCTCGCGGCTGATCCTCGCGTCCTCCAGTACTGGGATGGCGCCAACGAACTCGGCGAGGCGTACCGAACCGTGCTCGGCCTCTCTGGGCCCGCCTGGGATGTCTACCTGCTGTTTGGTCCCGACCAGACATGGTCGGGCACTCTACCTCCAAAGCCGATGTTCTGGATGCACCAGCTGCACGACGTGACCCAGGCGCCCCCGCTAGATGCGGCGACATTTGTCCGTGAATCTGACAGCCTCGTGGCGGCGCAGAAGTGAACATTTTGGGCGAGACTAGTACAGCAAGGTCGAGAATTTGAGGCAGGAGCGGCACTTGTGGAGAGCTGGATTCGCACACTGCCTTTCGGCGACGAGGAGTTGGTCGTTGGTTAAGGACGACCTCCGCACCCACGCGGCACCCTGCCAGTCCGACTGCGACGAGGCACCGGGTGGACACCGGTGGAGGGTCTC
>DASSMN010000503.1:0-7242 GCA_035688885.1 Gemmatimonadales bacterium | reverse complement strand
CCTCGCCGCCGGCGAGGCTCGCCACCACGGGGACGAACCGCGCCTCCATCAGCGTCACCAGCACCCGCGGATCCACCCGATCGATGTCACCGACGTGGCCGTAGTCGACCTTGACGGTCGCACCGGCGTCGTCCACCACCTGGACCAGCGGACGGCGGTGCGCGGTGATGAGATCGGCGTCGACCCCGCTCAGGCCCACCGCCTGCACCCGGTGCTCCCGGAGCGCGGCCAGCAGGTCCACGTTGAGCTGCCCGGCGTACACCATCTTGGCGACCTCGAGCGCGGCATCGTCGGTGACGCGGCGCCCCGCCACCATGCGCGGCTCCTGTCCCAGGCGACGGCTCAGCGCGGAGGCCTGCGGCCCGCCGCCGTGCACCACGACCAGGCGGATGCTGAGCGACGACAGCAGCGCGAGCTGCGCGGCCACCTGATCCAGGGTCTCCGGCGCGCCCACGACATCGCCGCCCAGCTTCACCACGAAGACCTGGTCGCGGTAGGCCCGCACGTAGCGCAGCGCGCCCTTCAAGCCGGCGATGCCCTTGGTGGTGTCGATCGTCAATGTTCGATCCCCCGTGAAGGTCAGCGGTCACCGCTCACCGCTTACCGATAAGCTCGAGCAGCAGCGCCCGCTGCGCGTGCAGCCGATTCTCCGCCTGGTCCACCACCACCGAGTTGGGCCCGTCCAGCACGGCGTCGTCGATCTCGACATTGCGGCGGACCGGCAGGCAGTGCATCACGATCCCCTTTCCGCCCCGGGTCGACTTCACCCGGCCCGGCGTGAGCCGCCAGTCCCGGAGGCCCGCGCGCAGCTGTTTTTCCTCCTGCGGCTGACCGTACAGCTTGACCGAGCCCCAAGACTTGACGTACACCGCGTCGGCGCCGACCGTGGCCTCGTCGGGATCGTCGATGATGTGGACGAACTCGCCGCCGTGCTGCTGCGCCAGACGCCGGATGAGCGCGGTGTCCTCCGGGTCGAGCTCGTACTCCGGCGGCCGCGCGATCACGATCTCCATGCCCAGCGCGGCGGCCGCGAGGGCGGCGCTGGCCGGGACCGCGGTCGGCAGGGCCTTGGGATGCCAGGCCCAGGTGAGCACGAACCGCTTGCCCGCGGTCTCCCCCAGCTTTTCGCGCAGGGTCATCGCGTCGGCGAGGGCCTGGCACGGATGCCGCCGGGCGCTCTCCATGTTGATCACCGGTTTCTCGCAGTACCTGGCGAAACTCTTGATGATCCCGTCGCGCCGGGCCACGCTCCACTCGCTGCCGCGCGGAAAGCTGCGCACCGCCACCGCGTCGGCGTAGCGCCCCAGCACCCGCGCGGCGTCGATGATGTGCTCCACCGTCTCGCCATCCATGACCGCGCCCGGCTCGGTCTCGAGCGACCAGCTCCCCTTGCCCGGCTCCAGCACCACGCCGTGTCCGCCGTGCAGGAACATCGCGGTCTCGAAGCTGGTGCGGGTGCGAAGGCTCGGGTCCATGAACACCATCGCGAGCACCTTCTTCTCGAGCCCTCCACTGATCTCGCCGCGCTTGATCCGGGCCGCGAGCGCCAGCAATGCCTCGATCTGGTCGGCGCTCCAGTCCTCCAGCGCCAGGAAGTCGCGCTTGGTCACGCCAGCACCTCCCGGAGTCCGGCCAGAAGCAGATCGGCCTCGCGGATCGAGAGGGAGAGGGGCGGCAGCAGCCGGAGCACCTGCGGATCGGTGGCCGTACCGGTGAGGATCCGCTTCGCAAACAGCGCGCGCTGCACCTCGGTCGCCGGGCGGCCCAGATGGAGGCCGAGCAGGAGCCCTCGGCCCGAGACCTTGCGGACGCCGAGCGCTCGCGCACCCTGCGCCAGGTGCTCGCCCACGGCGACCGCGTTGGCGACGAGATGGTCGCGCTCGATCACGGCGATGTTCGCCAGCGCCGCGGCGCAGGGCACCGGACCACCGCCGAAGGTGCTGCCCAGGTCGCCGATCGCGAGCGAGTCGGTGAGCGCGGGCGTCGCCACCACGGCGCCGATGGGCAGCCCGCCGGCCAGCCCTTTGGCGAACGTGAGCGCGTCGGGTGTCACGCCCACCGCCTCGGCGGCCGCGAACGCGCCGCAGCGGCCGACGCCGCACTGGACCTCGTCGAACAGGAGCACCGCGCCGTGCTCGTCGCATACCCGGCGAGCCGCCGCGAGGAACTCGAGCGAGCAGTCCCGCGCCCCGGCGAAGCCCTGGATCGGCTCGATCAGCACGGCCGCCACGCTCTCGTCCACCGCCGCCTCGAGGGCCGCGACGTCGTCGAACGGAATCTTCCGGCTCAAGGGCATGCCGGCCCGCCTCGCCGCCTCCTCGTAGCGCGCGCCATCGGTGCAGGCCAGCGTCGCGGCGGTACGGCCATGCCAGCCGCCGCGCAGGGTGACGATCGTCTGCCGGCCGGTCTGCCGCCGCGCCAGGTGCAGCGCATTCTCGTTGGCCTCGGCTCCGGAGTTGCACAGGAACACGCGGCCGAGCGGCTCGGGACAGAGCTCGGCGAGCTTGTCGGCCAGGGCTTCCCGCTGCGGCAGCGGGACCGCCGTGGAGTAGAACAGCAGCTGCTCGGCCTGCTCGGCGATCGCGCGGACCACGTCCGGGTGGCTGTGCCCGGTGGAGGCGACCGCGTGCCCACCGTAGGCGTCGAGCCACTCGGCCCCGTCCTCGTCCACCAGCCAGGAACCGTGACCCCGCACCGGACGGACCGGCATGGGCGGATACACGGGCAGGAGGGCAGGCACGTCGGTCTTCAGCATGGATAGATCCCCGCGGCGGTGAGGCCGGCACGCTCGTCGATGCCGAGGGCGAGATTCATCGCCTGGATGGCCTGGCCGCCGGCGCCCTTCACCAGGTTGTCAATGGCCACGGTGACCTGAACCTCCCGGCCGTCCTCGCTCTCCACGGCATGCAGGAGTGCGTAGTTGGTGCCGACGGCATGGGTGAGCTCGGGCGGCGCTTCCAGCACTCGAACGAACGGACGGCCGGCGTAGGCATCCCGATACCAGCCCGCGGCCACCGTCCCGGGGGCGCCATCGCGAATCGTCACCCCCTCCGGCAGGTAGGCGTGGAGCGTCAGATAAATGCCCCGGACGAACGGCCCGGAGTGGGTCATGAGCCGCGCCGTCGCGTCGGGCCGGCCCACCCATTCGCGCCATGACGAGAGCACCTCGGCCTCGTGACGGTGCGACAGCACCGAATACGCGAACAGGTTGTGCGCCCGCATCGGATGGTGCGTGGTGGGCCTGGGGTGCACCCCCGCGCCGCTCGAACCGGTCACCGCGAAGAGCGAGGGGGTCACATCGAGACCGGCCCACGCCAGCGGATAGAGCGCGAGCTGAGCGGCCGTCGCAAAGCAGCCCGGCGCGGCGATGGCGCTCGCACCGCGAAGACGGCACCCGACCACGTCGGCGAGGCCGTACGTAAATCGCGGCAGGAGATCGGGCGCGGCGTGGGGGCCATAGTGCCGCTGGTACAGCGCGAGGTCGCGCACCCGGAAATCGGCCGCGAGATCGACCACCAGACCGGGCCCGGCATCGAACACCTCACCGGCCACGCGCGACGACTCGCCGTGCTCGAGGCAGAGGAACACGACGTCGCGCCCGTGCGATGCCTCACCAGGGGCGGCGCCCGAGAACCGGGCATCGGACAGCGAGGCCAGCGCCGGATGCGCGCCGCCGATGGGCTTCCCGGCCTGACTCCGGCTCGTCGCCATGCACTCCGAAACGTCGGGGTGCTGGAGCAGCAGCCTCAGCAGCTCGCCGCCCGCGTACCCGGCCGCGCCGATCACGGCCACCTTCATCAGGAGGACACCCCCGACAACACGGGACGGCCGGCGCCGATGGCTTGCGCGACAGGAGCGCCGGCGGCCCGTTCGCCCCACTCGGCCATCGCCGACCGCACCGCGCCGAGCAGTCCGGCGGCGTCCCGCCGCGCGTTGTGAGCGGGAAGGCCCAGACCGCCGGTGATGTACACCTGGCCGACCTCGTTGTCGGTGGCCGGGCCGGTGATGGCCGTGATCGGCAGATCGAACTCCCGCCGCATCAGCTCGGCGGCTCCCCAGCAGGCCACCGGGTCCGGCGCGGCCATCACGTAGGCGGCGCCGACGCTCATGAGCTCGGCGTCACGCAGGATGTCCTGCACGCCGTACTCACCGAGGATGCCGTCGCCCAGCTCGGCGACGATCGCGTCGGGCTTGGCGCCGGCGAGCCGGTTGAAGATGCCCTTGGCCGTGCTGACGGTGACGCCCGGATGGGTGCTCGCGATGCCGACGTCGTTGAAGGTGAGGGCCGCAATGGCGCCCGCGTCGAGCATGGAGAGCGCATCGCGCATCAGCGACACCCCGGTGAGCTTGGCCGCGGCCACGCGGAGCCCGCTCCGGGCCAGCCCGCGCACCAGCTCGGTCGCGGCGACGGTCTTCCCCGCGTTCATGCAGGTGCCCGCCACGTACACGACCGGCACCCGGCTCTCGAGCACCTCGGCCGGCGGCACGGCGCGGTCGCGGATATGGGCCGGCCGGCCGATCCGGTCGCCCAGCTCGGGAAAGGCGAGGATCGCGCCCAGCACCTCGGCCTTGAACGGCGGACCGATCTCGGGGTTGACCGACGTGCAGCGGCCCAGGATCCCGCCCAGGTTGAGGACCTCGATGGTGTCGCCCACCGCAATGTGGCTCGGCACCACGCCAGCGTAGCCGCGGAGCGCGCGGCGGGTGCCCAAGGTGCCGGCCAGCACGTCGCCCGCTCGGAGGGAGAGCATCCGGCCGGTGGTGTCCTCGATGGTGTTGTAGGTCGACTTGTCCTCGAGGATGCGCACCGCCAGCACGTAGCCTTCGGCGGCGACGATCTCGTCGCCCACGATGACCTCGGGCGGCAGCGCGGCGTTCCGGGTCGAGCTGCTGATCCGGTCCAGCCGGACGCGGGTGGTGACGACCATGCTCGGTGCTCCTGAGATGCGTTGACCGGGAAAAAGCCGAGAGGACGATAAGCCGAACGGTCGATAGGGGGATCGGAAGAGAGCCTCCGGCAACGGGTCGCGCGTCCCCCCACGTATCGCCCTATCGTCTTATCGCCCTATCGTCCTATCGGCGTCGCCGCTCGCTGCGCGAGCAGCGACGGCACCGCCGCCACGCGCGCGAAGGCCCGGGCCTCGTCGCCGGTCCAGAGGCGGTTCTCCTCGCCGTAGGTCGCGATCGAGGTATCCATCATCGAGTGCGGGCTGCGGGTGCCGACCACCTGGAACCGGCCCGGCGCCAGACGTACACGGGTCTCGCCGATGACGCGGGACTGCGAGCTGGTGATCAGCGCCTCGATGTCGCGGAGGGACGGATCGAAGTACTGGCCCTCGTGCAGCCGGTCGCCGTAGAAGCGGCCGAGCTGGTCCTTCCAGAAGGTCTGCCACTTGGTGAGCACCAGCTTCTCGAGCTCGCGATGGGCGGCGATCAGGACCAGCGCGGCGCCGGCCTCGAAGCCGATCCGGCCCTTGATGCCGAGCGCGGTCTCGCCCACGTGGATGTTGCGGCCGATACCGTAGGCTTCGCACAGATCGCCCAAGTGCTCCACCAGGTCGGGGCCGGCGAGCGGCGACCCGTCCAGGGCGACCGGCAGCCCCTGCTCCCAGGCGAGCACGATCTCGCGCGCCGCCGCCGGCGCGTCGGCCGGCGGGTCCACCAGCTCGGCGGGCGGACCGGCCCAGGTATCGTGGGTCCAGCCGCCGCCCCAGGTGGTGCCCCACAGGCCGCGGTTGATGGAATACGCTCCGGCCTTGCCGGGCACCGGGAGGCCGCGCTGCTGGAGGAAAGCGATGGCCTGGTCGCGCTTGATCCCGAGATCGCGTATGGGGGTGACGATCTCGAGGTCGGGAGCGAGGACGCGGAGCGCCACGTCGAAGCGGATCTGGTCGTTGCCGGCGCCGGTCGAGCCGTGGGCCACCGCCTTGGCGCCGATGGCGCGGGCCGTCTCCACCACCGAAAGCGCCTGCTGGGTCCGTTCGGCGGCGACACTGAGGGGGTAGACCTCGCCGCGGAGCACGTTGCCCTGAACGAGGTAGCGGACGAAGCGGTCGTAGACCCGCTCGCGCGCATCCACCTCGTGATGGGCGACCGCGCCGACCGCCTCGGCCTGGCGGCGGATGGCGGCGCGCTCCGCGTCGGTCGAGCCGCCGGTGTCCACGTAGACCGTGTGCACGGCCCAGCCCTCGTCGGCGAGGCGCGGGACGCAGAAGGAGGTATCGAGGCCGCCGGAAAAGGCCAGCGCCAGGGGACCACGTCCAGATTGCATAATGCATAAGTATGCAGTTTTTCTGGCGGCAGCGCAAGGCCCGCGAGCGCGCGTCAGGGCGCCAGGCGCAGCACGCGCCTGGTGGGGACCTGCAAGCCGACGAGGTAGCTGAGGAGGACTAGGGCTTGAACTGCTCGGCGCCGGCCGCCGGATGCCAGGGGTGGTCCGGCTCGAAATGCTGCCACAGGAGGGCCGATACCCGGCGAAGGAGCACGTAGCCCTCGTTCGAGGGCTCCTCGCTCTGGTCCGCCTGGTTCTTGGTGATGACGCAGAACACGTAGTCACCGGAAGGTGCGTTCACCAGCACCACCTCGGACCGCGACTGGTCCACGGCGCCCTGCTTGGAAGCGGCCTGCACCGTCGGGGGCAATTGAGATAAGGCCTCGCCGGTCCAGAAGCTCCGGGTCAGGTGGCGATACATCTCCTCGCTTGCCGCCGAGCTCACCACCCGCCCCTGCCGGATGAGCGTCACCAGGGACGCCATCTCCCGCGGCGTGGTCTGTCCCCAGCCCCATCGGTCGTAGTCAGTCTCGCGTCCTGTGGTGCGCGCGTTCACGCGGGTGACCGGGAAGTCGTGACCCGCCAGCCACTGGTTGATGGTCGTGCCGCTGCCGGCCAGCTGCTGCAGCCAGAGCGAGGCCGAGTTGTCGCTGTAGGTCAGGCTCAGGGTGAGGAGCCGGCTGACGGTAATCCGCGCCGTGTCGCTCAAGCCGGCGGAGATGTCGTCCTCGGGGTACTTGGCGCGGGCCCTCGGCTCGGGCGCGGTGTCGGTAAAGCGGAAACGGCCGCGGCTCATCGCGTCGAACACGCCGACCATGATCGGCACCTTGATCATGCTGGCCGTGGGGAACGTGTCGTCGGCGGCGATGGCCGCGGTGGCGCCGGTGCCGAGGTGGTGGACGTAGACCCCCACACCCCCGTGGAATCCCTGGACGGCGGCTTCGAGCTGGCGCTGGAGCTGGGGATCCGGC
>DASSMN010000024.1:0-3582 GCA_035688885.1 Gemmatimonadales bacterium | reverse complement strand
GGCCCTGGTGGCCATCCTGGTGCTCTGGCGGGTGGGCCGATGGTACGAGCACCGCGGGACCCGGAGCGCCACGGCCCGGGCCGTCGCGTCGGCCCACCACGCGCTCCCGTCGGGCAAGGTCCGGCTCGCGCTGGCTGTGCTCGTGCTGCTCATCTTTTCCAAGTACATCTATCTGGTGAGCATCTCGAGCTACTTCACCTTCTACCTGATCCACCGGTTCGGCGTGAGCGTGCAGAGCGCGCAGCTCCACCTGTTCGGCTTCCTGGCCGCGGTCGCGGCCGGCACGATCATCGGCGGTCCGGTGGGCGACCGGTTCGGCCGGAAGCTGGTCATCTGGTGCTCCATCCTCGGCGTGCTGCCGTTTACCCTGGCGCTGCCGCACGTCGGCCTGGCCTGGACCGGCGTGCTCAGCGTGGTCATCGGGTTCATCCTGGCGTCGGCGTTCTCCGCCATTCTGGTGTACGCGCAGGAGCTGGTGCCGGGGCGGGTGGGACTGATCTCCGGCCTCTTCTTCGGCCTGGCCTTCGGGGTCGCCGGCATCGGCGCCGCGGCCCTGGGCCAGCTGGCCGACCACACCGGCATCGAGTTCGTCTATCGCCTGTGCGCGTACCTGCCGGCGCTCGGGCTGCTCACGGCGTGGCGGCCCGAGCTCGAGCTGCCCGGCGCGGCGCGGGTACCCGGCACCATCGACGACCCCGAAGCCGTCGGCACCACGTGAGCGCGACGCCGCGACCGGCGGATGTTCCACCGCTGGTCGCCCGCAGCTACCTCGTGACCGGCGCCAACTCCGGCATCGGCCGCGCCGTGGCGGAGGCACTGGCCGCCGGTGGCGCCCGCGTCATCCTGGCGGGGCGCTCGGCGGAGCGCATGCGCCCGGTCCTCGACCGGATTCGACGGCGCGACCCCGGCGCGGCCGTCGAGTTCCTGCACCTGGATGTCGCGGATCTCGCCTCGGTCCGGCGGGCGGCGGCGGCGGTCGTGGCCCGGGATCGAGCGCTCGACGTCCTGATCAACAACGCGGGTGTCGCGGGCACCAAGGCGCTCAGCACGGACGGGTTCGACCTCACCTACGGAACCAACCACATCGGGCCGTTTCTGTTCACCAGCCTGATCGCTCCCCTGCTCGAGCGGGCGCCGCAGGCCCGCATCGTGAACGTCTCGAGCGCCGCGCACCTGCACGCACCGTCCATTGATTGGTCGCTGCTCCAGCGCCGGAGCGGCCCGCGGCGGAGCGGTTTCCAGGACTACGCCGTCACCAAGCTCATGAACGTGCTGCACGCGAAGGAGCTGGCGCGCCGGCTGGCGGGCACCCGGGTGACCACCTACGCGCTCCATCCCGGCGCCGTTCGCTCCAACATCTGGCGCGCGCTGCCGCTGCCGCTGCAGTGGGTGCTCAAGCCGTTCATGCTGTCCAACGAGGCCGGCGCCAGGACTCCGCTCTATTGCGCCACCGCTCCGGAGCTCGCCGTGGTGTCCGGCCGGTACTACGACAAGTGCCGTGAGGCTCCCTGCAATCCGCTGGCGGACGACGCGGCGCTGGCCGCGGAGCTCTGGGCCAGAACGGAGGCCGCCATCGCCTCGGCCGGAGAGCGTTGATCGTGCCTGCCGCGATGGTTGATCGCCTGGAAGATCGGGGACGCCATCGAACGAGGGCCGCTGCCCGGCGCTACACGCCGGCCAAGGCCGGCATCGCCCGTCCGATCGCCTCGACGTGCCGATGATCGGTTCCGCAGCACCCGCCTACCACCGTGAGGCGCCGAAAGACGGAGCGAAGCTCCCGATACTCGCCTGCCAGCTGCTCGGGATCTCCGGCGTCGAGATCCGGACTGGCATCGAGCTCGGCGTGGCTCCGGCGGGAGGCATTGGCGCGAAGGCCACGGACCCGCTCCGGCCAGCCGCCGGATTCCGCCAGCGCGCCCGCCAGGTGCGTCGGGTGAACGCAGTTGATCATGTAGTACGCCGGGTGGCCGGCCGTCTCGTCGTCGGTGTACGCGATCGCATCGGCCAGTGGCAGGCCCGACGGCAGCCGGCCATCGGTCTCGGTGGTGAACGAGATCGCCACCGGCATTCCGGCATCTCTTGCGGCCAGTGCGATGCCGATCGCCTCCTCGGGATAGTTCATGGTGAACGCGGCCACCATGTCCGCGTCGGTCTCCGCGAACAGCTCCACCTGCGGCGCGTGGTAGGTGCGGGCCTGCTCCGCACTCATGCGGGTCCCCGGCACGTAGCCGTCCCCGCGGGGGCCCAGGTTGCCGCTCACGACGATCGGCGTGCGGCGCCGCTCGAAGGCATCCCGGATCTCGAGCAGGAGGCCGACCGACCGGCGGTTCGCGTCCGCGAGAGCCACGACATCGTAGCCCAGCCTGGCACCCCAGTCGGGGTTGGCCCGCCAGGTCGGCGTTTCCAGCACCAGCCCGCGCTCCTGCTCCCGAGCGATCCGGGCATACCGCTCGAAGTACCGGCGCAGCACCGCGGTACCGGCCTCGTGGCGCAGCAGGTCGAAGGCCGCGAAACAGGCGAGCGACAGCCCCTCGTGGAAGATCAGCGTGGTCTCGAGCCCGCCGTCCGTGAGGAACAGGTCGTCGCCCAGCTGCGGCAGGCGCTTCCGATACTTGCTCATCGCTCGGCTCTCCGTAGTGTTCGGTGAACTACGGCCCCAAGCTAGCATTCGTTCCACCCGACCACCAAAGCCGAACCGGCACGAAACGAGGCAAACCGGCCATGCCGCACGGCCAGCCTACCGCGGTGGCCATTCTCGCCTTCCCGGAGACCACCGCGTCGGTGGTGTACGGGATGTACGACCTGTTCGCCTCGGCGGGGCGAGACTGGGGCTTCGTCGTGTCCGGCGCGCCCGGCCCCGAGCTGATGCGCCCGCTCGTGGTCGCGGCCCGGGGCGGCGCGTTCGAGGCGGCGAACCGGGTCACGATCGCCCCGCACGCCAATCTCGGGCGGGCGGACCACGCCGACATCGTGTGCGTGCCCGAGCTGGCGGTGCCCCCCGGCGACGACCTCGGCGATCGATTCGCGGCGGAGATCGACTGGATCCGCGCGCGCTATCGGTCTGGCGCGCTCGTGGCCAGTGCGTGCTCGGGCGCCGTGCTGCTGGCCGAAGCCGGGCTGCTGGACGGGCAGGACGCTACGACGCACTGGGCCTACTGCGCCGTGCTGCAACACAACTATCCCAAGGTTCGGGTCCATCCCGAGCGGGCCCTGGTCCTCTCGGGCGAGGGGCAACGGCTGGTCATGGCCGGTGGTGGAACTTCCTGGCAGGATCTGGCGCTCTACCTCATCGGACGGTTCGCGGGGGTGGATACCGCGATGCAGGTGGCCCGGTTCAACCTGATCGACTGGCACCGCACCGGCCAGCAGCCGTTCGCCCGTCTGGCGCGCACTCGCCAGGTGGACGATGCCGTCGTGGCGCGGTGCCAGAGCTGGATCGCCGAGCACTTCCGCGAGCCCGCCCCGGTCGCCGCGATGGTCCGGCTGAGCGGGATCGCCGAACGCTCCTTCAAGCGGCGGTTCCGCGCCGCGACGGGCATGTCGCCGCTGGAGTACGTGCACATGCTTCGGCTCGAGGCGGCC
>DASSMN010000456.1:0-5196 GCA_035688885.1 Gemmatimonadales bacterium | reverse complement strand
TGGCGGGGGCCATCGGCATTCGTGCGGTCCGCCGCCGCCGGCACCTGTACGTCACGGTCGCCGTGGTGGCGGGCGCCAGCATGTTCGCGTCGCTCACCATCGGCCTGCTGCAGGACTGGGGTCTGGTGACCATCGTCGCCAGCGCGTTCCTGGGCTCGCTCATGGCGCTGGCCAGCGCGGCCCTCGCCATGCTGGTCATGCCGCTCGCGGAGTCGGCCACCCGGATCACCACCGACCTCACGCTGCTGGAGCTGTCCGACCTCGGCCGCCCGCTGCTCCGGCGGCTGGCGCTCGAGGCGCCCGGCACCTGGGCCCACAGCCTGGCGATGGCCAACCTCTGCGAGTCGGCGTGCAACATCATCGGCGCCAACGGACTGCTGGCGCGGGTGGGCTGCTACTACCATGACATCGGCAAGCTCTCGGCGCCGGGCTTCTTCGTCGAGAACCAGGGCGGCGGTCCCAACCCGCACGATCAGCTCCCGCCCGCCGAATCGGCCCGCATCATCCGGCAGCACGTGCTCGACGGCATCGCCCTGGCCGAGACGGCGGGCCTCCCCCCGATCGTGCGTTCGTTCATCCCGGAGCATCACGGCACCACGGAGATCACCTACTTCCTCATGCGCGCGCGGCGGGCCTCCCCCAGCGGCGTGCCCAACCCGGCGGAGTACCGCTATCCGGGGCCGCGCCCGCAGCGCGCGGAAACCGCGGTCGCCATGCTGGCCGATTCGGCGGAGGCGGCCATTCGCGTGCTGCCCGATCCGACCCCCGACAAGGTGCGGGAGGCGATCGATCTGCTGGTGCAGCAGAAGCTCGCGTCGGGGCAGCTCGAGGACGCGCCGCTCACCCTGCGCGACATCGACCGGGTCAAGCGCGAGTTCGCCCGGGTGATGTCGGGCACCTACCACAAGCGCATCGGGTATCCCCGTGCCAGCGGCGGCATCACGCCGGAATTCCAGACCGCCGAGCGGCAGTGACGTGTCGGTCAGCGGGCGCCGCCTGCCGCTGCCGGCCGCATTGGTGCGCCGGGTGGTCGCAGCCGTGCTCGCCGGTGAGCGGCGGCGCGCGCTCATCTCGGTGACCTTTCTGGGACGCGAGTCGATGCGCCGGCTCAACCGTCGGCACCGGGGTCACGATCGGCCGACCGACGTGCTCAGCTTCGCCATGGCCGATGCCGGCGGCGGCACGGTGGGCGACATCTACGTGTGTGCCTGGGTGGCCGCGCGCGAGGCGCGGAGCCGCGGCATCCCGCTGCGCCAGGAGCTGATCCGGCTCGTGGTGCATGGGACGCTGCACGCGCTGGGCCGGGAGCACCCCGAGGGGCCCGGGCGCACCACGTCGGCGATGTGGCGGCGCCAGGAGCGCTATGTGAGCGCCCTCGCATGATGGCGATGCTGCAGCTCTTCATCGCGCCGCTGGTGGCGGCGGGGCTCACGCTGTGGGCGGCGTGGCTCGCCCTGGCGGCGGAATCCGACGCCGACCTGCCGCGCGCCCTGGGCGGCGAGTTCTCCAACGAGGTCGGCGCGGGCACGCTGTCCCGCAATCTCCACGTCGCGCATCTGGCCCTGCTGGTTCTGGCCGGGGCCGCCGCCGGGGGCGCGGTGGCCTGGTGGGCGCGGCCGCCGGCCGCCGGCCTGCTGCGTCTGGGCCTGGCGGTGGCGCTGGTGTGGGTCCTGGGTGACCTGCTGCCCCGGCTGCTGGCCGTGGTGGCGCCCGAGCTCACCGCGCCCGCGCGTCGCGGCGCCGCGGCGACGCTGGCGCCGTTCCGCCACCTCCTCCGTCTGGCTGCCTGGGCCGATACCCGCGCCCGTCTGGCCACGCCGACTCACCCGCGTCCCCACGCCAGCGCCGCCGAGCGCGACATGCTCACCGGCGTCTTTTCCCTGGCCGATACGACCGTCGCCGAGGTCATGACGCCGCGCATCGACATCGTCGCCGTGGATTCGGCGAACGACCGCGAGGAGGTCACCGAGACCCTCAGAAGCTCGGAGCACGCCCGCCTGCTGGTCTTCGATGGGCACCCCGACGCGGTGGCCGGCGTGATCTACGCCAAGGACATTCTCGCGGCCCGCGCGGAGGACGAGACTCCCTGGCAAACGCTGATCCGGCCCGCCGCCTTCGTGCCCGAGGGCAAGCCGCTGGATCGCCAGCTGCGGGACTTCCAGCGGGGCCCGAGCCACCTGGCGGTGGTGGTGGACGAGTTCGGCGGCACGGCCGGCCTGGTGACGCTGGAGGACATCCTGGAGCAGATCGTCGGAGAGATCCAGGACGAGCGCGACATCGACGAGGTCGCGCCGATCCAGGTGGTGGCCGAGGACCAGCTCCGCGTCGAGGGCGGCGTGGCGCTGGCGGAGCTCGAGGCGGTGCTGGGCCACAGCTTCGACCGCGAGGACGTGAGCACCGTGGGCGGCCTGGTCCTGGCCGAGTTCGGCCGGGTACCTCGCGCGGGTGAGACCATCGACCTCGACGGCTACCGCCTGGTCGTAGAGCAGGTGATCCGGCGGCGGGTGCGCCGCGTCGCGGTGTTCCGTCCCCCGGTCGAGGCCTCGCTCAACGCGGCGGAGCGGGTGCTGCCATGATCTGGCTCGCGATGCTGGTCGGGCTGGCGGTCGCGGCGTTCGGGGCCACGGCGGGCGCGGCGCTCATCACGGTGAGCCGCGCCGAGCTCACCCGCGCCGTGAGTCGCCGTCTCCGCGGCGCCGCGCCGTCGCTCGCCTGGCTGTCGCAGGTGGACCAATACCTCACCGCGGCGTCCGCCACGACCTCGCTGGGCGTGCTGCTGGTGGGTGCGGCGTTGCCGGCCATGGCGGGGTCGGGGGCGCCGCGGGTGGTGGTGGCCCTGGCGGTGCTGGGCGTTCCCCTGGTGCTGTTCGGCGCGTACCTGGTGCCGCGCCGGCTGACCCAGCCGCGCGCCGAGACCGTCGCCGACCGCGTGATTCCCGTGCTGCGTCCCTGGTCTCGCGTCGTGGGCCTGCTGCTGCCGGCCCGGATCGCCACCCGGCCGACCGACCTGCGCTCCATCTGGCGCGAGGGAGCCGCGGTGGGTCTCCGCGCCGACGACGAGCTGTACCTGGTCGGGGGGGTCATGGCGTTCAGCGTCCGGCCGGTGCGCGAGGTGATGACGCCGCGCACCGACATCGTGGCCATCGACGAAAACGCCGCGCTGGACGACATCCGGATGGTGTTCGCCCAGAGCGGCTACAGCCGCATCCCGGTCTATCGCGGCACGTTGGACGACATCATCGGGATGCTGCACGCCTTCGATCTGTTCCGGCTCCAGCCGGGCGATCCCTTGCCGGTGCGTCCGCTGGCGGTCACGCCCGCCAGCCGGAACTGCGGCGATCTCCTGCTCGACATGCAGCGCGAGCGCCGCCACCTGGCCGTGGTGCTGGACGAGTTCGGCGGCACGCTGGGCATCGCCACGCTGGAGGATCTGCTGGAGGAGCTGGTCGGCGAGATCTACGACGAGCACGACGATGAGGTGCGGGCGTCGCCCGCGGCGGGGCCGGCGCTGTTCGAGACCGACGGCAACGTGTCGCCCGAGGCCATCGAGGAGCGGTTCGGCGTCACCCTGCCCGAGGGCCGGTCCACCACCGTGGCGGGGCTGCTCGCCGAATGGGCCGGGCGGATTCCCAACGCCGGCGAGCGGTTCGCCGTCCGCGGGCTCGAGTTCGACGTGCTGCAGGCCTCGCCCACCCGCATCGAGCGCCTGGTCATCCGCTCGGGCGCCTCGCCGCCGGTGACGCTGCAGCCGAGCGGGTCGTGACCCCGTCGGACGACCGCGTCGCGCGCATGGTCGACCTGGTGCGGACGGGCGAGATCACCGTCTTCGTCCGCCGCGCCCGCGAGTTCGAGCCCGCCGACCTGGCCGACGTCCTCGCGGCGCTCGACGAGCGCGACCGGCTGACCGTGGTGCAGGCGCTGCCGCCCGAGCTGTCGGGTCAGGCGCTGGTCGAGATGCCCGAGCACTCGCTCGCCGAAGATACGCTCACCGCCCTCGCGCCGGAGCGCGCGGCCGAGATCGTCGAGGAGCTCGAGGACGACGACGCGGCGGACATCCTGGGCGACCTCCCGCGGGTCGACCAGGAGCGGATCCTCTCCACCCTCGAGCACCGGGCCGACGTCAAGCGGCTGCTGCGGTACGACCAGAAGACCGCCGGCGGCCGCATGACTACGCATGTGGTGACCGTGCGCGACACGGCCACCGGCGGCGAGGCGCTTGCGGAGATCCGCCGCCAGGCGGAGACGGTGACCGAGTTCTATCAGGTCTTCGTGCTGGACCGTGAGGGGCGGCTGGTGGGCGTGCTGCCGTTCAAGGACCTGGTGGTGAGCCGGCCCGAGCGGAACATCCGCGAGTTCATGGCGCCGGCGGAGGTCACCGTTGGGCCCCAAGTGCACCAGGAGGAGGTCGCGCGGCTGCTCGCGCGCTACAACCTGCCCAGCGTGGCCGTGGTGGACGACCGCGGGCACCTCCTGGGCCGGGTGACCTTCGACGACGTGATCGACGTGGTCGAGGACGAGTCCACCGAGGACCTGCTCCGGTTCGGCGGTGTCTCCGCCGGCGAGGCCCTGGCGGCCGGCTGGCGGGAAGCGGTGCGAAGCCGGCTGCCCTGGCTGTACCTCAACCTGCTCACCGCATTCCTGGCCGGCGGCGTGGTGTACCTGTTCCAGGGCACGGTGCAGCGGACGGTCGCGCTGGCGGTCTGGATGCCGATCATCGCCGGGATGGGCGGCAACGCGGGTACCCAGGCGCTCGCCGTGACGGTCCGCCGGCTCGCGCTGGGGCTGATCCCGACCCACCTGTTTGTGCGCGTCGTGGGCAAGGAGGTGCTGGTCGGCATCGTGAATGGGCTCGCGATCGGCGCCGTCGTTTGGGTGGTCGCGGTCCTCATGGGCGAGCAGAGCCGGCTCGGGCTCGTGGTCTTCCTGGCCATGGCGGGCAACCTGCTGGTGGCCGGCTTTGCCGGCGGCTTCATCCCGGTGGTGCTCGAGCGGTACCGCATCGATCCTGCCATCGCCTCATCCATCTTCGTCACCACTTTCACCGACGTGTGCGGCTTCCTGCTGCTGCTGGGCCTCGCGGGATGGCTGCTGCTCTGACCTAGTGCGGGCCTTCGTCATCTTCGGCCGGCTGGCTCCCTTCGTGCTGGCCTTCCTCCTGGATCGCCGCCGCTATCTGCTGTTCGGACGGCCGCGCCC
>DASSMN010000201.1:0-2695 GCA_035688885.1 Gemmatimonadales bacterium | reverse complement strand
CGCGTCAGGCCGTCGCCTTCTACCACCGGGCAATCTTCGGTGAGTGGGCCGGGCCGCAGCGTGCCCACCGGGTAGAGGCCCGCTTCGAGCTGGTGGAGCTGCTCGCTGCGGGGCACGCGCGCCAGGAGCTCCTGGCCGAGCTGCTGCCGCTCGAGCCCGAGGCTCCGCAGGACGCGGCCACCCGCAAACGGATCGCCCGCATGTTCCTCGTGGCGGGATCGCCCTCGCACGCGATCGCCATTTTTCGCGAGCTGGTGCGGCTGGATCGCAGCGACGCCGATGCGTACGAGGGCCTCGGGGAGGGGGAGCTGCAGCAGGGCAGCTATCGGTCCGCGCGTCACGCCTTCGCGACCGCGCTCGCGCTCCGTCCTGGAGATCAGGCCACCGCGTCCCGCCTCGCCCTGTGCGACCGGGCCCTGGCCCTGGATCCTACACAGCGAGGAGTGGGCCCGAGCGAGCAGTTTCGTCGCAGCGCGGCCCTGCTGGAGCTGACCGTGGCAGCCGTGGACAGCTGCAGCGGGCCCGGGCTCGTCGCTGCGCCGGCCCCGCTGCTCGACAGCGCCCGGGACGCGCTGGCTCAGCCTGTGCCTGCCGCATCCTCTCAAGACACGGCGGTGGAGGCGCGGGTCAATCTTGCCGAGCGCATCTGGCAGGCTCGCCCGGCGGCCTGCCCGGTGCAGCCGTGGGCCGAGCCGGCCGAGCTGGTGCTGACGAAGCTGGGCGACTGAACCGCAGCGTCTCACGGCAGGTGCATGCCGCCAACGGGGCCTGCTGCTCGGCGCGTGCCGCTACGCCCTTATCCGCTGACGACCGCGCCCACGCGGGCAATGTCACTGCCGCACGCCGGCGGTAGGACGAAACCGCTATCTCGCCTTTACGGAAGGAGGACGGCATGAGGGTGGCGATCAACGGAATCGGGGTGGCAGGGCCGACGCTGGCCTATTGGCTGCGCCGGCTCGGCCACGAGCCGGTCCTGTTCGAGAAGGCGGCTGCGCTCCGCACCGGAGGCTACCTGATCGATTTCTGGGGGCTGGGTTACGAGGTAGCGGAGCGCATGGGGCTGATCCCGATCCTGCGCCAGCGCTGTTACGAGATGGAGCAGATGCGCATGGTCGACGGGGATGGCCGCGAGGAGGCGCGGCTGGATCTGCGACAGATGCGGGAGCTGCTCCAGGGCCGCTTCATCAGTCTCGCACGCTCCGATCTCGCCGCCGCGCTGTTCGGGGCCTGCGAGGGCATTCCGGCTCATTTCGGCGTGTGGATCTCGGCGATCGACCAGGATTCCAGAGGCGTGGTGGTGACCCTGTCCGATGGCCGGCAGGAGCGCTTCGATCTCGTCATCGGGGCCGGCGGCCTGCACTCAGGGGTGCGAGCGCTGGTGTTTGGCCCGCAGTCGAGGTTTGAAGCCCCCCTGGGGTGCTACGTCGCCGCCTTTCGCATCCCGGACTATCCCCATCGCGACGAGCTGACGTATGTGTCGTACACGGCGCCCAAGCGTCACGTCGGGCGGGTGGCGCTGCGGGATGGCGAGACCCTAGTATTGCTCGTGTGCCGGTCGGAACTGGTGGACGGCGGTCCTCCGGGAGAGCCACCGCCCATGGCCCTGCGCCGGGCCTTTCGCGACATGCGCTGGGAGGTGCCCGACATGCTGGATCGGATGGATCGAGCCCAGGATTTCTATTCCGATCGCGTCAGCCAGATCCACCTCCCGCGGTGGTCGTTGGGGCGCGTTGGCCTCCTGGGTGACGCAGCCGCCTGTCCCTCACTTCTCGCTGGGGAAGGCACCGGGCTGGCGATGGCCGAGGCCTACGTCCTCGCCGGCGAGCTGCACCGGGCCGCCGACGATTTCACCCGAGCCTTCGCGACGTATGACGAGCGGCTGCGCTCGTTCGTCACCGCGAAGCAGAAGGCGGCCCTGGGATTTCGCGGCTTTTTCGCGCCCCGGACCGCGGTCGGACTCCGGGTGCGCAACCTGATGGTCAAGGCCATGTCCATCCGGTTTGTCGCGAGGCAGTTGCTGGCCCGCTCCGTGCACGACGACCTGCAGCTGCCGGAGTACCTCGCGACGTGAAGCTGAGGCGATCGGAATCGGTCGCAGCGGCCGTGCGCGAGAGCTCGTTGACGGGCTCGCGGCCCGGGACCCGCAGTTTCCGAACCTGATTGGAGGCACACCGTGACGGCGAACCATGGGCTACAGGTGGGACGGCGGATCGCTTTCATCATTTTCCCGCTCGTGTTCCTGTCGGTGACCCTGGGTTCCGCACCGCTGGCAGCCCAGGAGGACGTGCCGCCCGTGATCGCGAAGGCCAAGGAGAAGGACCCCGGCATGGAGAAGATCTTCTCCGATGCGGTCGGCTACGCCGTCTATCCCTCGGTCGGCAAAGGGGCCATCGGGGTGGGCGGCGCCCACGGGAACGGGTGGGTGTATGAGGGCGGCAAGCTGATCGGGAAGTCGAGCCTCACCCAGGTGACCGTCGGCTTCCAGCTCGGCGGGCAGGCGTACAGCGAGATCGTGTTCTTCCAGACCCGGCAGGCGCTCGACAACTTCAAGCTTGGCAAGCTCAAGCTCGACGCGCAGGCCTCGGCGGTCGCGATCACCGCCAGGGCCTCGGCGGATCTCGCGTACCGCAACGGCGTGGCCATCTTCACCATGGCCAAGGGCGGGCTCATGTACGAGGCGTCGGTGGGCGGGCAG
>DASSMN010000496.1:0-3495 GCA_035688885.1 Gemmatimonadales bacterium | reverse complement strand
GAGGTCGGAGCGGGGTGGGAGGTGCCGGTTTCTCAGACCGTGCAGGACGTCATCGCCGAGCGGGTGGACCGGCTTCCGGCGGAGCTTCGCGACGTGCTCATCAGCATCGCGGTGGGCGGCGGGGCGTGCCGGCCGGACGTGTTGTCCCACGTGCATGGGATCTCCCGGCTGCACGCCGCCGCGGCTGGCGACTCGCTGGTGGACCGGCGGCTCGTCGTGGAAGAGGGCGGGAGGTACCGGTGCATTCACCCGGCCATCGCCCACCTGATGCGCGACGGCCTGACCGCCTCGCGCCGCCAGGAGGTTCATCGCTCGCTCGCGCTTGCGCTCGAGCTGGTGACGCGACCCGAGGAGGTGGCGAGCGTCGCCGGCGAGATCGCCCGCCACGCCGAGAAAGGAGGGGAGCGGGAGCACGCGTATCGCTATGCCCGCCTCGCGGCCGACGGCGCGGTGAGCCGGTACGCCTATGCCGAGGCGCTGGCCTGGCTCGACCTTGCGGCGTCATCGGCCAAGGGCCCGGAGCAGGCCCAGGCGGTGGATCAGCTCACCGCGGAAGTCATGGAGCGCGCCGGGTGGAGCGAGGCGCCCAGTCGCAAGGCCGTGCCGGTTACGCGGGAGATCGTGAGCGAGGATCTGGACCTGCGGGTGCGCGGCTAGCGCGGTCTCGGTCGTCCCGCTCCCCGGCCTCGCGCCGCGCGACGGCGAGTTGCTCGAGCGTGCCAAGGGCGATCAGCACGTCGCCCGCGGAAAGGGCGAAGTCGGCCCGCGGGCCCGTCACGAGATCGCCAGCCTGACGGGAAACGGCCAGCACCCGGACCCCGCCTGCGCCCCAGATGGCGGTCTCGCCGAGCGGGCGTCCGTTGGCGCTGCCGTCCGGGGCGACGGTGATCTCCTCGAGCCAGAGACCGAGATCGCGCCGGTGCATGATGACGTCGAGGAAATCGGTGACGTTGGGGTGGAGCAGTTGCGTCACGATGCGCTGCCCGCCGATTCGATAGGGCGAGATGACATGGGTGGCCCCGGCGCGGCGCAGCTTGTCCTCCACCTCCGGCTGACTGGCGCGCGCGACGATGTCCAGGTCGGGGTTGAGGGCCCGGGCGCTCAGCGTGACCACGATGTTGATGGCATCATCGCCCGCCACGGCCACCAAGCCGGCCGCGCGGCCAACGCCGGCCGCTCGGAGGGCGCCGTCGTCGGTGGCATCGCCGCGGATGCGGAGCGTCGCGCGCTCCTCGTCGGCCATGGCATCGTCGCGGGGCTCGACGACCACGGCCCGGAGACCGCGGGCGGTGAGCTCGTCCACCACCTGGCGGCCCACCCGGCCGTAGCCGCAGACGATGTAATGGCCCTGGAGCCGGTCGATGTCGTGCTGCATGCGCTGCCTCCGGAGGGAGCCGCTCAATCGGCCGCTGATGACGTATTCGCCGATCGCACCGACCGCGTAGGCCGCGGCGCTGACGCCGGTGATGATGAGCGCGATGGTGAACAGGTGGCCGGCGTCGGACATGTGGTGGACTTCGGTGAATCCGACCGTGGACAGGGTGATCACGGTCATGTACAGCGCGTCCAGCAGCCGCCAGCCCTCGATCAGCATGTAGCCGGCGGTGCCGGCCACCAGGGCCGTGGACAGCACCACCAGCACGCGGCGAATGCGGCGCCGGAATTCGTGGTCCGCGGCGGTGAGAGCCGAAGGCAGCACCGATCGGCGGGCACGCAGCAGCGGCGGCATCAGGCGGGCCGCCGAGACGCACAGCACCTCGAACGGCCCAGACGGGCGCTCGACGGTGTCAACTCGACGAATGGCAGAGGGACCATGTCACGCCTTGCCCTGGTTGGTTCGGCCGCGCTGCTCGTGTGCGCCGCCTGCGAGAACTTGTCCTTGCCCGCCCGCTCGGCCCAGGTCGAGCGCGACACCTCGCTCAACACGCCGGCCCCTCCGCCCAAACCAGCGCGGGGCTCCGAGCGGAATGCGGCGCATCGAGGGGGTCTCGATCCCGCCGAGGCGGCGGCGCGGCTCGCCTCCGTGCGTCGCGGCCTGCGCCGGCTGGTCGTGGCGGAGGAGACCTACTACGCCGAGAACGGCGTGTACACCGACGACATCGGCCGGATCGGCTATGCCCCCGAGACCGGCACCGATGTCCGGTTCCTGTGGCTTACCCGCGCGGGCTGGGCGGCGAGCGGTAGCGATCCCGACCTGCCGGGACGAGACTGCGTCATCTTCGTAGGGCGGGCGCACGGCCCGCCCACCACGATGCACGACGTCCGGCAGGGCCGCGAGGGAGCGCCGGTGTGCGACGGGGTGCCGTCCCGGCCCGCCCCGTCGGTCGCGCCGCAGGCCGCGGCGGCCGCGGAGGCGCCCGCCCCCAGCTCGGCCGATACCGGGAGCGCGCTGGACGGCGTGGATCCCACGGTGCAGATGCGGGTCGACCTGAGGAACCTGGTCCGCTCCCAGGACACCTACTACGGAACCCAGGGCATCTACTCGCGGCGCACCGAGCCCTTCGCCCTTCAGTACCTGTGGCACAAGGGCGTAAAGATCTCGATCCTGAGTGCCAACGATGCCGGGTGGTCGGCCAGGGCCGAGCACGTGGCCCAGCCCGGCAAGAGCTGTGTCATATGGCTCGGCCCGGTGGCGCAGCGGCCGGCCACCGAGGCCCAGAAGCGTACCACCGATCAGCCGGGCACGCCGGTGTGCGATAGCTGATCCTCGGCGCCATGCCGGGGCTTCGCGGACGGTCGGACACAGGCATTCAACTCTAATCAAGCTGCCGGAGTCGCGGGCTGCAGCGCTCGAGCGCCGGGCGAGAATCGCCTGGTGCTCGTGCTGCGTTCGCATGTCAACCTTGGGGTCTAACGCGGGCCGGTTTTGCGAACCATTATTGCCTGACATGAAACGCTTCGATTGCTCCGCGGTGGTGTTCGACCTGGACGGGGTGCTGGTGGACTCCGCCGCCTATGTCGAACAGCAGTGGCGTCGCTGGGCCAGCTCGCGCGGGCTCAGGCCCGAGCCATTCCTCCGCGTGTGCCATGGCCGCCGCGCCCTGGAAACCATTCGCATGGCCGCGCCGCACCTCGACGCGGAGGCTGAGGTACGGGCCTTCGTGCCGCTCGAGGACGGCGCCGAGCCGCTGGGCCCGCTGCCGGGAGCGCTGCGACTCCTGACGACCCTGCCGCCCGGAGCCTGGGGAGTGGCCACAAGCGGCGGCCGCGCCACCGCAACGGGCCGGCTCCGCCGCGCGGGGCTGCCGGTACCGCCGGTGCTCGTGTGTGCCGAGGACGTGACCCGCGGCAAGCCGAGTCCCGATGCCTACCTGTTGGCCGCCCGCAGCCTGGGCTGTCCGCCCGATCAGGTGCTGGTGGTCGAGGACGCCCCGGCCGGCATTCAGGCCGCACGGACGGCCGGCATGGCCGTCGTCGGGCTCACCACCACGCACTCGGCCTTCCTCCTCGACGCCGACGCATGTGCTGCCTCGCTGGTGGGGGTGCACCTGGGCC
>DASSMN010000037.1:0-4925 GCA_035688885.1 Gemmatimonadales bacterium | reverse complement strand
GGCGTTCATCCGCGGCGTCGCCCTGCTCCACAGCTTCGAATACGACGTAGCCGCCGAGGCGTTCCGGGCCGCGGAACAGGCCGACTCGGGCTTTGCCCTCGCCTACTGGCTCGAGGCGCTCACCTACTCGCACCCGCTGTGGGGCGAGGAGAACCTCGACTCGGCGCGCATCGCGCTCGCGAAGCTGGGACCCGACCCTGCCGCACGGCTGGCCCGGGCCCGCACGGCGCGGGAGCGTGGCTACGGCGGCGCGGTCGAGGCGTATTTCCAGGACGTGGCCGACTCCGTCAGGTACGAGGCATTCGCGGACTCGATGCGGGCGCTCGTCAAGGCGTATCCGGCGGATCTCGAGGCCAAGGCGTTCGCGGCGCTCGCGATCATGACCACCACCGGACAAGGGACTCGCGAGGCGCAGGAGGCCCACACCGAGGAGGCCATCGCACTGGCGCGAAACGTCTACCGGTCGGCCCCGCGGCACCCCGGCGCCGCGCACTACCTGATCCACCTGTACGACGACCCGCGCCGCGCCCCGGAGGGTCTGGACGTGGCGCGGGAGTACGCGCGGATCGCGCCCGACGCCGAGCACGCGCTGCACATGCCGTCGCACATCTTCGTGCAGCTGGGCTTGTGGGACGACGTGGCGGCCTCGAACGAGCGGTCCTGGGCAGCGTCGCGCGCCGATGCGCGGCGCCGCAACCTGACCGGTGCCGATCTCGACTATCACAGCCTGTACTGGCTGGAGTACGCGTACCTGGAGCAGGGGCGTTACCGCGCGGCGCACGCGCTGATCGACACCGCTCGGGCGATGCTCGCTTCGGTGCCCGATGAAAAGCTGGGAGAGGCCGACGCGCGCTACGCGGTGCAGGACCTGGCCTTCGCCTACGGCATGGCCACGGGGCGGTGGCTCGACCAGGCGGTGCGGGACGAGGTGCGGGTGCCGGGGCCGGAGCGCCGGCCGACGAGCGACCGCGACCGCTCGTTCCAGATCGGGGCAGTGGTACAGGGCGGGTATGCCGCCGCGATGCGGGGTGACACCGGCACCACGCGGCAGGTCATCACCAGCCTCCGGACGAAGGCGGACTCGGCGGGCCGCGCGGGCCGGCGCATGGCGATGCTGGCGAACCGGCTGGAGGGGGTGCTGGCCGCGCGGGCGCACGACGTGGATTCCGCCGTTGCGCGGTTCGAGCCGCTCGCCGCCCTGGAGGACAGCAACCCGCCGGTGGGGCCGCCGTACCTGCCGCCCAACAGCGAGCTGCTCGGCGCGGCGCTGCTGAGCGCGGGGAGGCCGGTCGAGGCCCGGGCCGCGTACCAGCGCAGCCTCGCGCTCCGGCCCAATCGCGCCGAGGCGCTGCTCGGGCTGGCGCGCGCGAGCGCGGCGGCGGGGGACACGGCCGCGGCGGCGGGCTACCGGCGTCGGCTGGAGCGGATCTGGCGGCGGGCGGATGCGGACCATCCGCCGCTGGAGGTGGTCGAGGCGGCCGGGTCCTGATTTTCACCCGGCGCGGGATCACCAGTCCAAGTTGGGGAAGGGAGAAGTGAAGGGCGTACCAGGCGCGCCCAGGCGATATTTCAAGCTCACTTCAACGGAGTTGCCCATGCCTCAATACGTAATCGAGCGCGAGCTGCCCGGCGCCGGGAAGTTGTCGCCACGACGGCGGAGTAGGTCAGGCACAATATGGACCTGAAGACAGCCAAAGCGCTCGTGACCGGCGGCAGCACCGGGATCGGCCGCGACATCGCCCGGGCGCTGGTGGAGCGTGGCGCCCGGGTCGCCATCTGCGCCCGCCACGAGAGCACCTTGCGATCGGCCGCGCAGGAGATCGGCGCGACCGCCATCCACGGCGACGTGAGTCACGAGGCCGACGCGGTGCGCATCGTGCGCGAGACCATCGATACGCTCGGCGGCTACAACGTGCTGGTGAACAACGCGGGGATCGGTCTGTTCGCGCCGCTGCTCGATCTGACCGCGGCCATGATGCGTCAGGTGTGGGAGGTCAACGTGCTGGGCGCCACCATGGTCGCGCGCGAGTCGGCGCGCCACTTCGTGGCGCAGCGGTCGGGCAGCATCGTCAACGTCGGCTCGACGTCCGGCCTTCGCGCCGGGCCGGGCAGCAGCGCCTACGCCTCCACCAAGTTCGCCCTGCGCGCGCTCACCGAGTCGTGGCGCGCGGAGCTGCGCACCCACAACGTGCGGGTGATGCTGCTCAACCCCAGCGAGGTCATCACGGAATTCGCCGGCCGCGCAGGACACCCCCAGACCGATGACCCGTCCAAGCTGCACCCGCCGGAGATCTCGCACGCGCTCGTGGCCATGCTGGAAATGGACGACCGGGGAATGATACCGGAGCTCAGCGTCTGGGCTACGAATCCGCGGTAGCGGCGTTGGTCACGACCCGGATCGGCATCAGCACCATCTCCACGTAGGGTATGGGCTCCAGCTGGAGCGGGGGCTCGGCGGACAACCTGCAGTACATACCTTAAGTGTCGTTGTCTGGGGCTCAGGACGTCGCCGGATGCTTGCATCCGGCGGCGGACTTCAGCTCGGTGCCACGCTGCCGGTGCGATTGCGGCAGTGACTACCCGAGCCTAGACATCGCGCAGTGCGGATGGACCAAACCTAGCAGGCCGAATAGAGCTGGGATCGCAACGGCTCGCGTTGCTCACGGGTCATGAGCGAGACCTGGACACCGTTGCCCGGACCACCATCGAGGCCTCGCCCGTACGCCACGATCCACAAGAACCGCTCCGAGAGCCAATAGGCGAAGAATCCGGTCACGTCATCCCACTGGCGGTCCGGTGGCCCGAACTGCCGGCTGTACTGCTCCACCATGCCGTAGAAGTTGGCCGGCGGTGCGTAGTCGACCAGGACGCAACGGAGTTTGCCGTCGGAACCGTCGGTGGCCTCTACGAACTTGATGCCGCTGGCTGCCGGGGGAATCGCGTCGTAGGCCAGGCGTCCATTGACGAGCACCTGAACCGGAAGATTCTGCAGTGGCTGTCGCCGGTGAAGTCCGTTCCCACGCGGCGGCTTGCCGAGCTGCAGCCGTCCGACCGTAGGCACGTCGATGAAATTGGGGAGCCGTTCGGGGGTCGTGGTCGGCACATCGGTGACGCCGGCGCACGCGAGGCTGTGGGCGGCCAGCAGGAGCACGAGCCCGGTGCGGAGGAGCGACATCGGCTTGCTGGTCACGGGTGGCCTCGCAACATGCCGTGGAGGAGAATCAGGCCTGCCCCTAGGGATCAGTGCACTGCCTTGCAGTCGTACATTCTCCGCCCTGACAATCAGTGCCCTCCGAGGCCATTGGGTGACGATCGAGCCAGTCTCCTATGGCACTCGGGACGTCCAGCGCCGAGTGCCAGGCAATAGGCAGGCCGAAGGAGGTCACGGCCTGACCCGGATCGGCATCAGCACCATCGTCCGCCCCGCCCACTGCAGCCGTTGCTGGATGGCCAGCGCGGTCTCGTTGTGCAGCAGCCGCTGGTACCAGCGCTCCCGCTGGAAGATGAGCCGGCCGCTGAAAAACGTTGCCCTGGGAAACTCCCGGGACACGTCGCGGCACAGCGCCTCCGCGGTCTCCACCACGTCGGTGCCCAGCGCCATCCGGCCGGTGGCGGCCACACCCAGTGTGGCGGCCAGGGCGACGTAGCGGTCCAGCGTCTCCTGGGTGCGGCGGCGCAGGTCCTCCAGCGCGTCCTCTCCCTTGAACTCCCCCGAGTCCACCACGCCGACCGAGATGAACACGACCTGGCGATAGTGGCCCGGAAACGCCCGGAAGATGCCGAGCAGGGTGTGGATGCCCAGGCCGCCGTACGAGGCCACCAGCACCGCGGCGGTCGGCAGCGAGCGCTCGAGCGCCGGCGCCTCGCCGTGGGCCGCGCTTCCGGCCGCGACCTCCGCCAGGTCGCCCAGCTCGCGATACAGGGCGTCGGCTTTCGCGGCGGCCAGCCGGTAGTGCGCGCGCACCCGGAAGCACAGCGCGATGACGAGACTGGTCACCAGCATCGTGATCCACCCGCCGGCGCTGAACTTCTCGAGCACGGTGATGACCAGGATGGTGGCGCAGAGCGCCAGCGCGCCGCTGAACAGCAGGGCCCGATGCCGCCACTCGGCGCGCCGGCGCCGCTGCCGCACCCAGAAGCGCAGCATGGCCGCCATCGAGAGCGAGAAGGTGAGGAACACGTTGATGGAGTACATCACGATCAGGTGTCCGACGTCGCCCCGGGTGTACAGCAGCGCCGCCAGCGCCGCGCCGCCCATGAGGACGATGCCGTTCCGGGTGGTGAGCCGTTCGCTGAGCGCCGACAACCCGTGGGGCACCCAGGAATCCACCGCCATGTTGGCCAGGACCCGCGGGCCATCGAGAAATCCCGCCTGGGCGGCGACCACCAGCAGCGCCGCTTCGGAGAACAGGGTGAGCACGAGAAAAGTGGAGCCGAACGGCCGGCCCGCGACCAGGGTTTCGATGAGACCCGCGTTCATCGTGCGGCCGGGCACCGGCTCGATCCGGAACAGCAGGTAGCAGAGCAGCAGGCCGGACGCGGTGAAGGCGAGCGACGTGGCCATGTAGACCATGGTGCGCTTGGCCGTGGCCACCTTCGGATCCCGCATGACCGGGATGCCGTTGGACACCGCCTCGATGCCGGTGTAGGTCCCGCCGCCCAGCGAGTAGGCGCGGATGAACAGCAGCAGCAGGCCGCCTGCGCCTATCGCGGAAAGACCTTGCTGATAGCCCGTGCGGACGTGGTCGATGGTCGCGGGGAGGTCCGCCGCGTGCAGCAGGAGGCCACCGCCGATGACGAGCACGTGGGTGATGAGGAAGAGCAGGAAGACCGGCAGCAGCGCCAGCACCGATTCGCGCACGCCCCGAATGTTCAGGGTCGTGAGGCCCAGCGTGAGCGCCACTTCGACCGGCAGCTTGGCGGCG
>DASSMN010000039.1:0-3249 GCA_035688885.1 Gemmatimonadales bacterium | reverse complement strand
AGCGGTGGCGGTGCTGCGAGAGAGCGGAATCGAGTGGGAGGGCCATGGACCGCGCGGGCTGGACGGGCTCGAGGCGGAGCGCTGGGACTTCGTGATCACCGTATGCGATCGGGCCAAGGAAGCCTGCCCGGTGTTCCCGGGTCAGCCCATCCTCGCCCATTGGGGCATGCCGGACCCGGCCGAGGCGGAAGGCGACGAGGCCGCCAAGCGGGCGGCCTTCGTGCAGGCGCTGACCGTGATCAGCCGGCGGATCGAGCTGTTGATCGCGCTGCCGATTGAAAAGCTCGATCGATTGATCGTCGAAGCGCGCGTGCGCGCCATCGGGCAGCGCGGCTAGCGATCTCGGGTCCGCTCCCCGCGACGAGCTCCGCTAGCCCAGAAACCGCTGGGCATCCGGGCCCGCAGGCCTGGCGCTCTGACCCGCGCGCACCGCCGCGAGGAAGCTCGTCACCAGGCTCGAGGGATCGGCCCGGCGTGAGATGACCCACAGGGCCAGCCGGGGAATGGGGTCGTCGGCCAGCGACCGAAAGGCCACGCCCGGAACGCCCCGATAGTACGGCCTGGCCGACGCCACCATCAGATGCCACCCCACACCGCCGGCAACCAGCTCCAGGTCCGCCGCCGGCATTCCCGAGATACGCACCGGCGCCAGCACGGGTGACAAGCCGCGCTCCTCGAGCGCGGTGAGAATGCGGCCGTGGAGCACCGGGTTCACCTGTCGGGGAAACAGGATCATCGGCAGCTCGGCCAGGTCCTGCAGCCGGAGCGGGTGGCGAGTGGCGAGCGGATGCTGCGCGGGCAGCAGTACCGCCGACCACGGCTCCTCCCACACCAGGAACCGATCCACCCGGTCGGGCGGGTCGGACGCCAGCGCGGCCGGCGGAGGGACGTGGGTGAACGCCACGTCGAGCTGGCCCGCGAGCAAGGCATCGATCAGCACGTCGGGCGAGTGCTCGAGCACCTCCACCTGGGCAGCCGGTGCCGCCTCGCGAAAGCGTCGGATGGCCTCCGCGACCAGCGGACCCGCCACCCGGAACAGGGTGCCGGCCCCCACCCGAAGCGTCGGTGGGGCGCCAGCGGCGTGGTGTCGCACGGTGTCGATGGTGCGATCCACGTTGGCCAGGGTGGCGACGGCCTCGGCGAGGAAGATGGCGCCGGGCTCCGTCACCCTGATGCCGCGGGAGGTTCGTTCGAAGATCCGGACGCCGAGCTCGCGCTCAAGATCGGCGATCTGCTGCGAGAGGGCCTGCTGCACCACGTGCAGCCGCGCGGCGGCGTGCGTGAAGCTGCCTTCTTCGGCCACGGCCACTGCGTAGCGCAGATGTCGGAGTTCCACTGCGGTCCCTACCTGTTTCCCTGATGGCGCCACAACAAAAAAGTGTTGGCGCCGCGCCCAGCCGATCGACACACTATACCCACTATATAGACGCATTCGACACCGGCCGCGAGAGCCACTTTGACCGCGGCAGGGTTGCGGCTTCGCCTCGCCCGACACCATGGATGCATCGGTACCACCGCTCGACCCGTCCAAGGCGCTTGGCATCACCAAGACGCTCCTCACGCGGCTGGAACAACGCATCGGCCGGATCCCTCCCCCGGTGCTGCTCGTGGCCAACTCCAGCAATGCCCTCCGGGGCTACCTGTCGTTCTTCGGCGCGCTCCGGAGCGGAGGGTTGCCGGCGCGGCTGACCGAGCAGATCGCGCTCCTGGTCAGCGAGATCACCGATTGCGAGTACGGCCTGGCCGAGCACGCGCACTCCGCCCGAACGATGGGGGTAAGTGAAGCGGACATTCGGGCCAGCCGCCGAGGCCGGAGCAGCAGCCCCAAGATCGACGCGGGACTCCGGTTCGCCCGGGCGATCGTGTGGGCCCGCGGGCACGTCTCGGAGGACGAGTTGCGACTGGTGCGCGACGCGGGATACACCGAAGGGCAGGTAGTGGAGATCATCGGCCACGTGGCTCTCAACATGTTCATCAGCTACGTGATGAACGCCACCCGCCTGCCGGCGAGCGCCGCCCGCTCCGCCTGAGAGGCCACCCAGCCGGCTGTTCCGACATTTGCAGTAGAGCAGTGTCCCCTTTAACCGGAGATGTCGTTATGCACCATCGCACGCACAGTTGGCTGGTGGGGCTGCTGGCCGGCGCGGTCATCGGCCTGCCGCCGGCCGCCGCCCAGCAGGCGCGGAGCGGCGCCTGGACCCTGAACGGCAAGGAAGGCGAGTGGACGATGACCGGCCGTGACTACAGCCTGCAGCGGTTCAGCCCGCTCAAGCAGATCACGACGGCCAATGTGGCCGAGCTGCGGCCGATCTGGTCCTTCTCGACCGGCACGCTGCGCGGCCACGAGGGCAACCCGCTCGTCGTGAACAACGTGATGTACGTGCACACCAGCTTCCCCAACATCGTGTACGCGCTCGATCTCACCAAGCCCGGCGCGCCCCAGATCTGGAAGTACGTGCCCAACCAGTCGCCCGACGCGATTCCGATCGCCTGCTGCGACCTGGTGAACCGCGGCCTGGCCTACAGCCCGAGCGGGAAGATCTACATCGAGCTGCTCCAGGGTCAGCTCGTGGCGCTCGATGCCAAGACGGGCAAGGAGCTCTGGAAGGTGACGCACCCGGACAAGTCGAACGCCGGCGACGAGGCGGTGGGCTACAAGCAGGGCGCCACGATGACCAACGCCCCGATCTACATCAAGACCAAGTCGGGCAAGGAAGTGGTGATCTTCGGCATCTCGGGCGGGGAGTTCGGCGTGCGCGGCCGCGTCTCGGCCTTCGACGCCAACACCGGCGAGCATCAGTGGACCGGGTACAGCACGGGTCCGGACGACGAAGTCCTGATCGACGGCGACGCGAACGCGAACTATCCGTCGCACAAGGGCAAGGACCTCGGCGTCAGCACCTGGCAGGGTGATGAGTGGAAGCGGGGCGGCGGCACCACCTGGGGCTGGTACTCCTACGACCCCGACCTCGACCTCTTCTACTACAGCGTCGGCAACCCGGGCACCTGGAATCCTGACCAGCGGCCGGGCGACAACAAGTGGTCCATGACCATTTTCGCGCGCCATCCGGACAACGGCCACGTCGCGTGGGCGTACCAGATGACCCCGCACGACGAGTGGGACTACGACGGTGTGAACGAGAACGTCCTGTTCGAGAACGGCGGCAAGAAGCTGCTCGCCCACTTCGACCGGAACGGCATCGCCTACACCATCGACCGTACCAACGGCAAGGTCATCGTCGGCAACGC
>DASSMN010000043.1:0-3890 GCA_035688885.1 Gemmatimonadales bacterium | reverse complement strand
GGCCGAGCTGTACGTGCCCATCGACGTGAGCGCTACGTTCCTGAGCCAGACCGCGGCGACCCTCCGCCGCGAGTACCCCGGCCTGGCCGTCGAGCCGGCCGTCGCCGACATCGCGGTGGAGCTCAACCTGCCCCGGCGGATTCCTCGTCCCGCGCTGTTCGCGTTCCTGGGCAGCACCATCGGCAATTTCTATCCGCCGGCGGCCATCCGCCTGCTGCGCCGGATCCGGTCGGCCATGGAGCCGGGCGACCGGTTCCTCCTGGGCGTGGACCTCCGCAAGGACATCGCGCGAGTCGAGGCGGCCTACAACGACAGCCGCGGCGTGACGGCGGCATTCAACCGGAACATGCTCCTGGTGCTGAACCATGAGCTGGGCGCCGATTTCGACCCCGAGGCCTTCGCGCACCGCGCGTTCTACGACCGGGTGACGCATCGGATCGAGATGCACCTGGTCTCCGCCCGCGACCAGGTGGTGTCGATTCCCGGGCTCGAGCCCATCCCGTTCGCGGCTGGCGAGTCGATCCGCACCGAGATCAGCACCAAGTACGACCGTGACAGCGTGGCCGCGCTGTTCGACGCCGCCGGGCTTCGGATCGAAGCGTGGCCGCGCGATCCGACCACGCCGTTCGGTCTGGTGCTCGGAGCGCCGGCATGAGCGGCCTGACCCGTGCCGCGCTGCTGGCCGATCTCCAGGCCAACAGCTTCGCGGCCCCGATCCAGGCTACTCTGACGCCGCGGCGGGTCGGCGCCGAAACGGAGTTCATCCCGGTGGAGACCGGGTCCGGCCGGCGCTGCCCCATCGAGGGCGAAGGCATGACGGCCACGCTGCCGTTTGTTCGCCGCTACGGGGCGCGCCAGGGATGGAGCGAGACGCTCACCCCCAAGGGCACGCCGTGCTTCACCCTGCCCGCGGGCGGGACGCTCACGTTCGAGCCCGGCGGCCAGCTCGAGTACAGCACGCCGCCATGCCGGAGCCCCAGCGCGCTGCTGGCGCTGCTCCGCTCCGTGGTGCTGCCGCTGCGCGCGGCCGCGGCCGCCGAGGGGATCACGCTGCTCGCGGTGGGCATCGACCCGCTCAATCCCATCGAGGGCGCCCCGCTGCTGCTCCGCACCAAGCGCTACCAGTGCATGGCCGACTACCTGGCGCGCCTGAGCCCGGCCGGCGCCCGCATGATGCGACAGACCGCGGCCTTTCAGGTGGCACTCGACCTGGATGATGAGCCGGGGCTTCGCTGGCAGGTGCTCAACGCCGCCGCACCGTATGTGGTGGCGATCTTCGCCAACTCGGCGGTCTACGCGGGTGGGGAAACGGGCTGCGCCAGTGCCAGGGCCACGGTATGGCGCTCACTCGACCCGGCGCGCACGGGGCTCCCATGGAGCGCGGCCCGACCGGTCGAGCGCTATCTCGAGTTCGCGCTCGCCGCGCCGGCCATCCTTCTCCCGGCGGTTGGGGGCGAGCATCGCTCCTTTGCCGAGTGGCTGGACCGCGCCCGCGTCACGACGCACGAATGGCACGACCATCTCACGACGCTGTTCCCCGAGGTGCGACCTCGCGGGCACTTCGAGCTTCGCTCGGCGGACGCCGTCTCGCCACAGTGGTACGCCGCGCCCGTCGCGCTCGCGGTCGGCATTACCTACGACTCGCGCGCCCTCCGCGCCGCCGCCGACCTCCTCGGCGCGCCCGACCTGGGCCGCCTGGACCGGGCCGGCCGCCTGGGCCTCCGCGATCCGTCGATCGCCCGCACCGCGACCGATCTCGCGCAGATCGCCATCGAAGGCTGCGAAGGTCTTGGCCCCGCGTACTTCAATCCGGCGGATGTGGAGCAGGCGCGGGCATTCTTCGATCAGTACACCCGCCGCGGCCGCTGTCCCGCTGACGACGTGAGCTCGGCGGAGGTGGCGGCAGCATGACCAATAGAGCAGGCCGAACCGCCACGGCCTTCTCTCGTGGCGGTTCGGCCTGCGCCTCGCTCAGCCGTCCCGTTCGACCGACTGCGAAGATCAACCCGCCGGCACGTAGGTCCGCGTCGGATCCACTCCGCACGCGGTCCACACCGTCTTGACGTAGCTCCCATCCGGCAGCGTCGCGTGCGTCTCTCCCGACGAGATCTTCCGGTCGGTGGTGCACGATGCGTCCCACACGATCGGCGCCACGGTGGTCACCGTGAAGGTCAGGCTCCGTCCTGCCCGGCTCCAGGTGAACGTGCCCGTCCGCTCGAAGGTCCCGTCGGGCAGTGGCTGGCCGAAGGCCAGGGATTCTCCGTTCGCGGGCGTGAACGTGAGCAGCAGGTTGTGCACCACCGTCGCATCGGCGCGGCTGGGCCGGCTCCGCACCACGGTCACCTGATTGCTGAGCGAGGCGCCCTGCGCATTCCCAGTGAGCGTACGGGTGCCGTTCCGCACCGCGGTGTAGGTGCGGGATTGGTCCGGGCTGGTGAAGGCGAACGTGAAGTCGGTGAGCGTCGCGACGATCGCAAGGTCGGCCGCCGACGGGGTCGGGTCGCTCAGGTTGATGGTGCCGGTGACGTCCAGCGAGCCGCCGCGGAACCCGACGAAGTGACACGCCGGCAGCGCGAAGGTGTAGGTCGCGTCGTCGGGCTGGAAGTCCCCGTCGGTGTCGGTCTCGTTGTCGACCGTAGCGCAACCCGGCGCAGTTGGCGACCCGGTGGACAAGCTGACCGGTGTCGTCACGGCGGTCACAGCCTGCTCCACTTCATCCGACTCGGCGACGCTGATGTCGCTCGCGTCCGCGGCCGAGATGCTGCCGCCGGACGAGGAGGTCGAGTCGCTGCAGGCGCAGACGGCCAGCGCTAGCGCGGCCCAGAGGGTGAGGCGCATGGTCGAAGCTCCTTCCGAGATCGGGTGGCGAAGAACCAGTCCTGCTCAGGCTGTCAGGGACGGCGGGACGGACGCGGGTGGTCACCTTTCGTTAAGGCAAGCTCCGTACCTGCCAGGAATTGCAGCGTGGCCCGCCAAGCTGTGAGGAGGCTCACCCTCATACCGCTCGGGGCTCCCTACCTTGGCCCCGCAGCCCTGGTTGGACAGTGCTCACGGGACACGCTGAGGTTGGCTATGACACGGAACGACAAGCACGACGCGATCGCGGCTCAGGACACCACCGGCCGCACCGTCGTGGGATTGTTCGCCCGACGGCGCGATGCGGACGCGGCCATCCGCGATCTCAACGCCGCGGGCTTTACTGACGATCAGGTGGGGGTTGCCCTGCAGAACAGGGAAGAGCAGGGCGATTTGCTGGAGCCCCCCCGGGCCAAAGAGGCCGAGGCCGCCGCGGCCGGCGCGGTGAGCGGGGGGCTGGTGGGCGGCCTGATCGGGCTCCTGGGCTCGTTGCTGGTGCCTGGCGTGGGGCCCGTCCTGGTGGGCGGCGTGCTGGCGTCGATGCTCACCGGCGCGGGCATCGGCGCGGCCACCGGCGGCATCATCGGCGCGCTCATGGGACTCGGTGTGCCCGAGGCGGACGCCCATCACTTCGACCAGGGCCTGCGCCTGGGGAGCACGCTGGTAACGGTGGATGCCGGCCCGCGGACGGCTGAGGCCCTCATGATCCTCGACCGACACGGGATGGACTTCGGGCCGTCGGGCACTGAGCGGTTCGCCGCGTTCGATCGTGCCGCGGGCACCGCGGGCGATCCGACCATGGCGGGGCTCGACATCGGGTCCACCGGAATCGGCAGCGGCGACGTGGCCTCGGGCTCGAGCACGGGAAGCCGCGGGTTCGAGCCGCGGCCGCCGGTCGCGCGCGAACGCCGCGCGCGGCAGGATCCGGGTTATGCGGGGCCCGAGCGGCGGGTGACGGTGGGGAGGTGATGGAGGCGGACAGGCGTTAAGGCCTGGCTGGAGGACAGGGCCGCGGTCCCTGCGGTCGGCCGGCT
>DASSMN010000047.1:0-2480 GCA_035688885.1 Gemmatimonadales bacterium | reverse complement strand
CGCCCACGACCTCCGGCACGACCGCGAGGTCGCGCTCAAGGTCTTACGCCCCGAGCTCGCCGCCTCGCTCGGCGCCGACCGCTTCCTTCGCGAGATCCGCTTCGCCGCCCGGCTGCAGCATCCCCACATCCTCCCGCTGCTTGATTCCGGCGAGCTGCCGGCGGTCGCCGGCGTCTCCCCCCAGGTGCTCTGGTACGCCATGCCGTTGGTGGAAGGCGAGAGTCTCCGCGACCGGCTCCGACGAGGCGGACCGCAGCCGGTGGCAGACGTGCTCCGCTGGGGCGCCGAGCTGGCCGACGCGCTGGCCTACGCCCACGGGCACGGGGTCATCCACCGCGACATCAAGCCCGAGAACGTGCTGCTGAGCGGGCAGCACGTCCTGCTCGCCGACTTCGGCGTCGCCCGCGCGCTCGAGACCAGCTCCGACGACCGCCTTACCGAGACCGGCCTCGCCCTCGGCACCCCGGCTTACATGAGTCCCGAGCAGGCGCTGGCCGACACGACGCTCGACGGCCGGGCCGACCTCTACAGCCTGGGCTGCGTGCTCTACGAGCTTCTCACCGGCGAGCCGCCCTACACCGGCCCCACGGCGCAGAGCATCGTCGCCAAGCGCCTGAGCGATCCGATCCCCTCCGCCCGCCGCCTCCGGGAGACGGTGCCGCCACCCCTGGACGACATCCTCCAGCGACTCCTCGCCAAGTCCCCCGCCGACCGGTTCGGCGGCGCGGCGGAGCTGGGCGCGGCCCTCGCTGCGCTGCCGGCGACGACAGCCGGCGTGGCCGCAGCGCCATCCCCCGCCATACCGCCGCACCCCCGTACCGCTGTACTGCCATACCGCCGTACCGCGGTCGCTCTCGTGCTCCTCCTCGCCGCCGCGGCCGCGTTCCTTGCCCTTCGGAACCGCGGACGCGAGACCGCCGGCCCGTCGCTCGATCCGAACACCGTTGCCATCCTCCCCTTCCGCGTCACTGCGCCCGGCCACGACCTCGACTACCTCGCAGATGGCCTGGGGGATCTGCTCGCCGTCAAGCTCGATGGCTCAGCCGGGATCCATGCCGTCCAACCCCGCGGCGTGCTCGGGGCGCCCAGTGATCGCCCCGCGATGGGGCTCTCCGCCGATGCGGCGGACGCGGCCGCGCGCCGAGCCGGCGCCGGCATGGTGCTGGACGGGAGTCTGGTGCGGTCGGCCGCGGGAGTCGAGCTGAGCGCCACCCTGCGCTCGGTCGCCGGAGACGGGCCCCCGGCGCGCGGCTCGGCGGCCGGCAGCCTCGACTCGCTGCCGGTGCTGGTGGACCGGCTCGCCGCCCAGCTTCTGGCCGGGCGGGCCGGGAACCTGACGACGCTGGGCGAGCTCTCGACTACTCGTGCCATCACCGAGTACCTGCAGGGGAAGACGGCCATCCGGCGGGGACAGTACGGTGAGGCGAAGGCGCACTACCTGGCCGCGCTCCGGGAAGACTCGACCTTCGCGCTCGCGGCAGTACAGCTGCTCGCCGCCGCGAATCGCCCCCAGGACCGGGAGGCGATCGCGCTGGGCGAGCGACTGGGCTGGGCCTATCGCGCGAAGCTCACGCCGGCCGGCCGGCTGCTGCTCACGGCGTGGCTGGGCCCCAAGTATCCGGCGCCGTCGAGCATGATCGGGCAGATCGCCGCCTGGCAGGATGCGGCCGCCGCGCAGCCCGACCTGCCGGAGGCCTGGTTCGAGCTGGGCGATCGCCAGCTCCACGACGGCCGGCTCAACGATCTGCCTCATCCGGTCGAGCAGGCCAGGACCAGCTTCAGGCGCGCGCTCGAGCTGGCCCCCTCGTGGGTCGCGCCGCTCGACCACCTGATCCTGGCCCAGCTCGACCTCGACGACACTGTCGGGCTGCGCGCGCTGGCGGCCCGCTGGCTGGCGCAGGACACCATCCCCGGCGACCGCTCCCACTACGTGCGCTGGCGGTTGGGCATCGCCCTGGGCGATTCCGCCACGGCCGCGCGCGCGGCCGCGGGACTCGACCGCTGGGGTGACGACGAGCTGCTCTGGCTGGCGGGCCTGGGCCAGGCCGAAGCGGTGGGATTGGCCGACGTCGAGCGGGGGATGGGCGAGATCGAGCGTCGCGCGGTGACGGGGTCCAGGCGGTGGCAGGCGCGGCTCTACCGACGAGACTGGCTGCTCAACACCGGCCGCCCCGCGGCGGCGGCGGCGCTCACCGACAGTCTGGCCTCGGGCGGACCAGTCCCGGGATGGGCCGGGCTGCAGCGGATCGACGACGCGCTTTTCTCCGACGGTGACACCGCCGTGGCAGCGGCCGAGGCGCGCGCGCTCGCTGCAAGGCTTCGCCCCGGCAGCGGCGAGGCCGTGCGGGTGCGGGTGCGGACCATCTGCCGGCTGGGCTTCTGGGCGATGGGCCACGACGACGGGCCGGGCGTGCGCCGCTGGTCGGCTCGTCTCCGCGCCAATCGCCTCGAGGGACTGGACGCGTTCAACGACGACGACC
>DASSMN010000118.1:0-4313 GCA_035688885.1 Gemmatimonadales bacterium | reverse complement strand
GGCGTTTCGCGCCAGAGAGCGGCTGATGGCCTCGAAGGTCGGCAGCGCACGGAGCCGTGCGAAGTCGGAGTCGGCCACGACGTCGGCCGTGTAGCCCAGCCGCGCAAACCGGCGCAGCATGGCGAACGCCCCGGCCGTATCGCCCGAGAGGGCGCAGGCGGACGCGAGCGCGTAGGTCACGCCGCCGTGATCCGGGCGGAGCCGCTGCGCCACGCGCGCATGCTTCAGGAAGCCCGGCACATCGTGGGCCTCGTACGCCTCGACCGCCAGCTGGTAGGCGGCCCGGGAGGCGAGGACCGGATCGTCCTGCGCCGCCCCGAGCGAGGGGATGACCCACAGGAGCACCAGGGAAGACCACACGATGGTTCGAGACATGAGGCCACTACGCCGTCGGCACGGACCGGGTTCCATTGCCGGGAGTCCTTACGCCAAGTATTTTGTCCCCATGCAGTTGCCTTATCCCTCCGCGCACAGCTTCCCGCTCATCCTGGCTCCCATGGCCGGGGTGTCCGAGGCCCCCTTTCGCCAGATCTGCCGCGGCATGGGGGCCGACGTCGTGCTGTCGGAGTTCCTCTCGTCCGAGGCCATCCGGCGACGGATTCGCAACACCCTCGAGGGCGCCGAGTTCGAGGCGGTGGAGCGGCCCATCGGGATTCAGATCTACGGCGCCGATCCGAACGCCATGGCGGAGGCCGCCGGGCTGATCACCGAGCACTACCGGCCGGAGTTCATCGACATCAACTTCGGCTGCCCGGTCAAGAAGGTGGTGCAGCGGAACGGCGGCTCGGGCTGCCTGCGCGACATGGATCTGGTGGAGCGGATCATTCGCGCAGTCATCGGGGCCACCCACCTGCCGGTCACGGTCAAGACCCGGAGCGGGTGGAACGACGAGCTGCGGGATCCGGTGAGCATCGCCCTCCGGATGCAGGACGCGGGCGCGCGCGCGTTCACGCTGCACGCGCGCACCCGTACCCAGATGTTCTCGGGAAAAGCCAACTGGGACGAGATCGCGCGGGTGGTGGAAGCGCTGGAGATCCCGGTGATCGGCAACGGCGACATCCTCACCGCCGAGGACCTGGTGCGGATGCGCCATCACACCGGCTGCGCGGGGATCATGGTCGGCCGCGGCGCGTTCGGCAACCCGTGGCTGTTCCGCGACGGGCGGGCGCTGCTCGAGGGCCGGCCGGCGCCCGCCGCACCCACCGCCGCCGAGCGGTTCCAGGTCGCGCTGGCCCATGCCCGGCTTGCGCTCCGACTCCAGGGCGACACCCGCAAGACCGTCATCGAGTTCCGGAAACACCTCGGCTGGTACACCAAGGGCCTGCACGGGGCGAGTGATCTCCGCCAGCGCCTGTTCCAGATCGAGTCGATCGCCGAAGCCGAAGCGATCTTCCTCGAGTATCTCGAGCCGGTCGCCGCAGTGGCGTGAGAGCCGAGCAGCTCGAGGCCCTGCTGGCCGACGTCGCCGCCGGCCGATTGGCGCCCCCCGCCGCGCTCGAGCGCTTGCGGCACCTTCCCTTCGAAGACCTTCCGTTCGCCCGCATCGACCACCATCGCGCCCTGCGCCAGGGGCAGCCAGAGGTGGTGTTCTGCGAGGGGAAAACCCTGGAGCAGGTGGTGGCGATCTGCGAGCGGCTGGAGGCCGCCACCGGCGGTTTCCTCGGCACTCGGGCCACCGAGGCGATGGCCTCCGCGCTGCGCGGGCGCTACCCCCGGGTGGGATGGAATCCGGCGGGGCGCACGGTCTGGCTTCCCGCCGCGGACGCCTTGCCGCCCACCGCCGGACCCGCGCTGATCGTGTCGGCGGGGACCAGCGACCTGCCGGTGGCTGAGGAGGCGGCCAGCGTCGCCGAGGCGTTCGGGGTGTCCGTGGAGCGCCTGGTGGACGTGGGCGTGGCCGGCATCCACCGCGTGCTCGCCGCCGGTGACGCCCTCGGCCGCGCGAAGGTCGTGATCGTGGTGGCCGGGATGGAGGGAGCCTTGCCGAGCGTGGTGGGTGGGCTGGTGGCGGTGCCGGTCATCGCGGTGCCCACCAGCGTCGGCTATGGGGCTTCGTTCGGCGGTTTGGCCGCGCTGCTGGGCATGCTCAACTCCTGCGCGGCCGGCGTGACCGTCGTCAACATCGACAACGGGTTCGGGGCGGCGGTGGCGGCCGCCCGGATCTGTCGCCCGTGAGCTCGCGAACGGTCCTCAAGCGCGCCGATCCGCCGCTGGTGTGGATCGACATGGTGCAGCCGACGCAGGCGGAGCTCGAGGAGATCGCCAGGACCTATGGTCTCCAGCCCACGTCGGTCAACGATTGCCTCGACCCCGAGCACCTTCCCAAATTCGAGCAGTTCGAGAGCTACACCTTCGTCATCATCCGCGCGTTCGACGAGCGCTCCGAGCGCACCTGTGCCACGGTGCAGGAGCTGACCCGCAAGGTGGCGATCTTTTCCGGCCAGTCGTTCCTGATCACCATCCACCGCACCGAGCAGCCCTGGCTCTCGGCCATCGAGGCCAAGTTCGAGGCGGACCAGGCGGGCCGTCCGGGCAAGGAAGGGCTGCAGGCCTACGTCCTGAGCCAGGTCCTGAACGGCGCCATCGACACCTACCTCCCGCCGCTCGAGGCCATCGAGACCCGGATCGACGCCTTCGAGGAGCTGGTGTTCGGCAGCGGCGAGAGCGACAGCCGCGCCTTTACCGAGGACCTTCGCGACATTCATCTTCTCAAGCGCCAGGTGACGCTCATCAAGCGCCTCCTGTGGCGGATCCTGGACGTGGTCCAGCGAATGACGCCGGCCACCGGGCGCCCCGCCGCGCTGTTCCGTGACGTGCAGGAGAACGTCGAGAGCTACCACTTCTACGCCGACGAGCTGCTGGACGACGCCAACACGATCCTCAACGTGCAGCTTGCCCTCGCGGCGCACCGGACCGGCGAGGTGATGCGGATCCTGACGGTGTTCTCGGTCTTCTTCCTCCCGCTCACGTTCCTGGTGGGTGTGTACGGCATGAACTTCGACTTCATGCCCGAGCTCCGCTCACCCTGGGGCTATCCGGTCGTCCTGGCGTGCATGGGCGGCATCACCCTGGCCATCTACCTCTGGTTCCGCCGTCGAGGGTGGCTCCGCGAGTGAACGTCGTGGCGATTGTCCTGGCGGCACTTGGCGGGGCCGGCATCGGCTGGGCGGTGGCCCGCCGCCGAGCGGGCCAGGGAATCGCCCCCGAGACAGGCCCACACTTCCTGCCTGACCCCGCGCTCGAGTGGCTCCGTCGCTCCTACGACGCGCTGGGCGTGTGGGTGGCCGAGCTGGATCCGCGAGAGGAAGGCCCTCGCGCCGAGCGAATCGTGGACGCCGAACGGCTCAGCGTCACCCAGATCGTGGCGGTTGACCGGCGGCTCGAGCGGGCGCGCGACCAGGAGCAGCGCGGCGCCGAGCGCATGGACAGCGGGACGCTGGTCTTCCGCGCGGCGAGCGGAACCGCAGTGGCGGTGCTGCTGCCACCGGAGTTCGACGCCACTCGGCTGGGACTGGTGGAGACCGATCTCCAGCGGCTCCTCGACGGCGTTCGGCGGCGCCCGCAGATCGTAGCACTGGCCCAGGCGCAGACCCAGGAAGCCTCGCTCGAATCGGTGGGGAGTGTCGGGCTGCGCCTGGCCTACCAGCTCGAGCGAGCGCTCGATGCGCAGGTGATCGTGGCGGCCACGGAGGCGCCAGCGGACCCGGGCCCGACCGACACACTGCCGCCGCTCCCCGCGGTGCGGATCGTGGGCGTGTCGGGCCGCGGCGATCGGCGACTGCTCGATACCGTGGTGCCCGAGATCAGCGACATTGCTCGCGTGGCGCGGGGCGAAGTAGGCCAGCTCACGATGCAGGGCGACCCGCTCGGCGGCGTGGTGCCCGACCGTCGCCAGCGGCCGGGCACCGTGCTCCTGCTGCCGATCCTGGTGGGCGATGAGGCGTTCGGCGCGGTCGCCATCTGGCCGCCCGGCGGCCGTGAGCCCGTCGGCGCGGCGCTCGGCGAGCTGACCGAAGCCCTGGCCAACGCCGGACCTCGGCTGGCGCGGGCGCTCGAGGCGGACAAGCGGGCGGCCCACGCGGTCTCGGATCGGCTCACCGGGCTCGCCAACCGGCGCAAGTTCGACGAGCTGATCGGCCAGGCCGAGCCCCGCGGACCTCGCGCGGGCGCGCTGGTGTACGCCGATCTCGACCGCTTCAAGCTGCTCAACGACACCTTGGGCCACCCAGCCGGGGACGCCGCGTTGGCCCACTTCGCCCGCATCATCCAGAGCCAGATCAGGGGCGGTGACCTCGCCTCCCGCATCGGCGGCG
>DASSMN010000049.1:0-2041 GCA_035688885.1 Gemmatimonadales bacterium | reverse complement strand
CACTCCCACGACCACGAGGCGCACCCCCTGCCCGAGCACGAGTCCCACGACGTCCCGGGCGCTCGCGCCCAATGCGACACGCACGCCCAGCTCGCGGGCCCGCTGCGTCACGGTGTAGCTCATGACGCCATAGAGGCCGATCGCGGCCAGCACCAGCGCGAGCAATGCGAACCCCGCCAGCAGCAGCAGGCTGAACCGGCGCGGGCCCAGGGACTGGGCGATCAGGTCGTCCATCGTGGCCAGGCCGGCCAGGGGCAGGTTGGCGTCCACGGACTGCACCGCGGCGCGGATCGCGCCCACGGTCGCTCCCGGATCCGCCGTCGTCCGCACCGTGTAGCCGAGGAAGGGCAGGGGGTTCATGGGCAGGGGGAAGTAGACCTGGACGCGCTTGTCGGCGTCCAACCCTTCGTGCGCCATGTGCCCCACGACGCCCACGACCTGGATCCACATGATGCTCGAGTCGCCGAGGTCGTTGAAGGTGATCCGTTTCCCAATGGGATCGGTGTTGGGCCAGTAGCGTCGCACCATCTCCTGGTCGACGATGCAGACGGGCTGCGCCCCGGCGCGGTCCGCGTCGGTGAACTGGCGGCCGGCGAGCAGCGGGACGCGCATCGCGGGGAGATACCCGGGCGTGACCGTGCGCATGTCGCCCCAGGGCATGGGGGTGTTGGCCGGCCGCTGATAGCCCTCGATGTTGAAGCTCGCGGTGGACCAGTTGCCGCCGAACGGGATGTTGCTCGTGCCCCCGGCGCTCACGACGCCGGGAACGGCCTCGATGGCCTGGGTGATCCGCTGCAACGCCGCGACCCGCACGGTGTCGTTAGGGTAGGTCGCGTCCGGCAGCGACACGTTGAACGTCAGGAGGTGATCGGCCTGGAAGCCGGGGTTCACGTCCACCAACCGGGCGAAGCTCCGGAGCAGCAGCCCCGCGCCGACGAGCAGTGTGAGGGCCAGGGCGACGGTGGTCACCACGAGGCCGCGCCGCAGCGCCAGGCTCGACCGCTGGCCGACGGCCCGTCCTCCTTCCTTCAGCGACTCGTGCAGATCCGCCCGGGCCATGTGCAGCGCCGGTGCGAGTCCGAAGAGGAACCCGGTCCCGAGCGACACGAGCAGCGCGAAGCCCAGCACCCGGGGATCCAGGCCGACCCGAGCCGTGGGCGGCAACCCGTTGCCGACGAGCGACAGCAGCGCCGGCACGCCCCACGCCGCGAGCAGCAACCCCAGCGCCCCGCCGGCCACCGCCAGGACGAGGCTCTCGGTGAGCAGGTGGCGCACCAGCCGCCGCGGGCTCGCCCCCAGCGCCACCCGTACGGCGATGTCCCGCGCCTTCGCCGCCGTGCGCGCCAGCTGCAGGTTGGCCACGTTGGCGCACGCGATCAGGAGCACGAAGCCGACGGCTCCCAGCAGCAGCAGCAGCCCGGCCCGCACGTTGCGCGCGGCTTCGTCGGCCAGCGCGGTGACCTGCAGGTCCCAGTCGGGGGCGTAGTTGTCCCGGTACTCGGTGCGCAGCTGGGCGGCGAAGGTGTGCATCACCGACTGCGCGTGCTCGAGCGTGACGCCCGGCGCCAGCCGGCCGATGAAGGTGAGGAACTCGTTGGTACGCCGGTTGTCGGCGAAGTCCGCCGGCCGGAACGTGATCGGCGTCCACAGGTCGGCGTTGCGCTGGGCGAAATCCTTGAAGCTCGCCGGCATGACGCCGACGACCTCGTAGGACTCGTTGTTGAGCACCAGCCGGCGGCCCGTCACGGCACGGTCGCCGCCGAAGTGCCGCTGCCAGAACGCGTAGGCGAGCACTGAAGTCTTTGGCGCGCTCGGCACATCGTCTTCGGCCGAGAACGTGCGGCCATGCACGGCATTCGCGCCGCACAGGCGGAAGAAATCCGCGCTGACGCGCTTGACCTGAATCTGCTCCGGAACGGCTTCGCCGGTGAGATTGCCCCCCTCGAACAAGGAGTACGCGGAAATGTGCTCGAAGGCCGTGGTCTGCTGACGCCACGCGTTGAATTCCGTGGGTGAGGCCGTGCCGGCCAAGGCTCCCTGC
>DASSMN010000602.1:0-4576 GCA_035688885.1 Gemmatimonadales bacterium | reverse complement strand
CATCAGCACCGTCGCGCCGTTGGCCAGCGGACCGTACACCACGTACGAATGGCCCGTCACCCAGCCGACGTCGGCCGTGCACCAGAAGACGTCCTCCGGCTTGAGATCGAAGACGTACCTGGTGGTGGCGGCCACGTGGGTCAGGTAGCCGCCGGTGGTGTGGACGATGCCCTTCGGCTTTCCGGTCGTCCCCGAGGTGTACAGGATGAAGAGCAGGTCCTCGGCGTCCATCGGCTCGGGATCGCACTCGCTCGAGACCCCGTCGAGCAGCCGGTGCCACCAGTGGTCCCGACCCTCGGTCATGTTGGCGAACGCCTCGTCGCCGTCGCCGCCGGGGCGGCGGCGCACCACGACGCAGTGCTCGATCGAAGGCGTCTCCGCCATCGCCTGGTCGGCCATGCGCTTGAGCGGGACCACCTGGCCGCGCCGGTAGCCGCCGTCCGCGGTGATCAGCACCTTGGCCCGCGCGTCGTTCACCCGGTCGCGCACCGACTCCGCCGAAAAGCCTCCGAAGATGACCGAGTGCACCGCCCCGATGCGGGCGCACGCGAGCATCGCGATGGCGGCTTCCGGAATCATCGGCAGGTAGATCGCGACGCGGTCGCCCTTGCGGACCCCCAGCTTCCGGAGGCCGTTCGCCGCCCGCCGCACTTCTCGCGCGAGCTCCCAGTACGTCAGAGTACGCCGGTCGCCCGGCTCGCCTTCCCACAGGATGGCGGCCTTGTTCCGGATCGGCCCGGCCAGGTGGCGGTCGAGGCAGTTGGCCGCGGCGTTGAGCCGGCCGCCTACGAACCACTTCGCGTGGGGCGGGGTCCACTCGAGCACGCGGTCCCACGGCCGCATCCAGTCGAGGGCGCGCGCCTGCTCGGCCCAGAAGCCCTCTCGGTCGCGGGCGGCCGTCTCGTAGAGCACGTGGGACGTATTCGCCGTGGCCGCGAACGCGGGATCGGGCGGGAACCGCCGCTGCTCGCTCAGGAGCGTCGAGAGCTGGTTGGCGAGAAGCGAATCGAGCTCGCTGGTCATAGGCGCCTCAGCGCTGGTCGATCGGCACGAACCGCCGCTCGGCCTGCCCGATGTAGACCTGGCGCGGCCGGGCGATCTTCTGATCCTTGTCGAGCAGCATCTCTTCCCACTGGGCCAGCCAGCCCGGCATGCGGCCCAGCGCGAAGAGCACCGTGAAGTAGTCGGTGGGGTACCCCATGGCCTGGTAGATCAGCCCCGAGTAGAAGTCGACGTTGGGGTACAGCTTCCGCTTGATGAAGTATTCGTCTTCCAGCGCGATCCGCTCCAGCTCGAGGGCGATCTCGAGCTTGGGATTGAGCCCGGTCTGCTGGAACACGTCGTCGGCCACGCGCTTGATGAGCTTGGCGCGCGGATCGTACGACTTGTACACCCGGTGGCCGAAGCCCATCAGCCGTCCCCGCCCGGCCTTCACCTCCTCGATGAAGCGCGGGATGTTCTTCTTCTCGCCGATCTCGTCCAGCATGAGCAGCACCGCTTCGTTGGCGCCGCCATGGAGCGGGCCGTACAGGGCCGCGATGCCGGCGCTGATGGCCGAGAACGGGTCTACGTGCGAGGACCCCACCGCGCGAACGGCACTGGCGGAGCAATTCTGCTCGTGGTCGGCGTGGAGGATCAACAGAATCTCGAGCGCGCGCTGCAGCACCTTGTTGGCCTTGTGGCGGCCGCCGATGCTGAACGTCATGTTGACGAAGTTGCCGATGTAGTCGAGATCGTTGTCCGGGAACACGAACGGCAGCCCGCGCGAGTGCCGGAACGCGAATGCCGCGATAGTCGGCGCCTTGGCCAGCAGGCGCACTCGCTGCAGGTAGCGGTTGGCCGGGTCGTGAATGTTCTTGGCGTCGGGATAGAACGTCGACAGCGCGCCGACCACCCCCAGCAACATGCCCATCGGGTGCGCGTCGTAGCGGAAGCCTTCCAGGAACTTGGTGATGTTGGTGTGGACGTAGGTGTGGTACTTGATGGTGTCTTCCCACGTCTGGAGCTGGGCCTTGGTGGGCAGCTCGCCCTCGCCCAGCAGGTAGGCCACCTCGAGAAAGCTGGCCTGCTCGGCCAGCTGCTCGATGGGATAGCCGCGGTACCGCAGGATCCCGCGGTCGCCGTCGATGAAGGTGATGGCGCTCCGGCAGGCGGCCGTGTTCATGAAGGCCGGGTCGTACGTCATCATGCCGAAGTCGTCGCTGGCGACCTTGATCTGCCGGAGGTCCGTGGCCTTGATCGTCTCGTTCTCGATCGGCACCTCGTAGCTCTTCCCGGTGCGGTTGTCGGTGATCGTGAGCGTGTCTTTGGCCACGAGCCAGCTCCTTCAGGGTTCGAGCGCAGGTCGGCATCCGTCCGGATCCCGAGTATAACGAGAGCCGGGCGGGGTTCGCTACCCGAGAATTGCGCCCGACACAACGCGGCCGAACAGAGGGTCGGCCCTCGCCTGTTCGGCCCATCGGCGGCGGCGAAGACCCGCCAGGCGCGTAGATGCCACCGGACAGAAGGAAGGGCCCGGAGCGCCACTCTGTCTCTGTGGCGCTCAGGGCCCTCCCATTGTGCCACACCGACCTTGGACTGGCGGCTAGCCGCCCCGAGGCAGCGTGACGCTGCACGTCGTGTCGAACCCGCCCCGCGTGTTGTACACGGTGGTCACGGTGAGCCGCCGCGGCCGCAGCACGCCGAACAGGTCCTCCGCGATCTTGGCCGTGGCATGCTCCTGAAAGATGCCCACGCTGCGGTAGCTGGTGACGTAGTACTTGAGGCTCTTGAGCTCGATGCACCGATCGCTCGGCACGTAGACGATCCGGAGCGTCGCAAAGTCGGGCAGCCCGCTGTAGGGACACACGGGGCTGAACTCGCGGGTCTCGGTCAGGATCTCCTGCTCGGGGCCGGCGTACTCGAACGTCTCCAGCACCCCGACGTCCACCGCCTCGGGTCCGGTAAAGGGAATGGTCCTGCCTTCAGCGATGGCCATCGGCTCCGCGGCTCGGTTTGAAGTTGCCCAAAGATACTCGCTCGGCGAGTCGGTCACGATCCACGGTCACGCCCCGCGGTTCAGGCCTGGTCCCGCACCATGCCCTGTTCCAGCCAGGCGTGCTCGCCCCGGAGCACCTGCTGGGCGGCGGCGTAGGTGGCCAGGTCGTCGTTGTCGAACACGGCCGCGAAACGATCCTCAATCCGCCGGCGGGCATGGCGACTGAACAGATCGGCCAGCTCGACCGGCCCGCGGTTGGCCGGATCTCGGGAGACCATGGCCTGGGCCCGGCTGCACGCCGCGGTGATGGCGAGCAGCTCGGCTCCGATCTCGACCAGCCGTCCGAGGACCGCCTGGCGCTTCTCGAGCTTGGGGCCGAAGCGCACCATACAGTGGAAGAGGGTTCGGGCCAGCTTGCGGCCGGCTCGATCCACGAACCGGACATGCTCGGCCAGCGGGCCGAACTCGCCGTACCCGAACCGGCCCTTGAGGCCGATCCAGAGGCGCGGATACCAGGCGGCGTAGAACAGGCCCGACCGGACCAGCGCAGCCAGCTTCTCGCGCGCCGGGCTCTTGGGGTCGATCAACGCGCCCGCCAGCTTGAGGTGGGTATCCACCGCCTCCCGGGCGATGAACAGCCGCATGATCTCGCTCGAGCCTTCGAAGATCAGATTGATGCGGTAGTCGCGCATCATGCGCTCGATCGCCTCGGGTCGCTCGCCACGGCTCCGCAGACTGTCCGCTGTCTCGTAGCCGCGGCCGCCCTTGATCTGGAGCGCGTCGTCCACGATCCGCCAGCCGACCTCGGTGTTCCACATCTTGGCCATGGCCGCCTCGAGGCGGATGTCCGTGCCGCCACGGTCCGCCATGAGCGAGGCCAGGTCCGCCACCGCCTCCATCGCGAAGATCTCCGCGGCCATCCGCCCCAGCTTCTGGGCGATCGCATCGTGCCGGCCGATCGGCTGTCCCCACTGCACTCGCTCGGCTGCCCACCGGCGGGCCACCGCGAGCGCGCGCTTGGACCCCGCCACGGCCGACGCCGGCAGTGTGAGCCGGCCGGTGTTGAGCGTGATGAGGGCGAGCTTGAGACCCTTCCCTTCGCCCCACAGCACGTTGTCGACCGGGACCTTCACGTCGGTGAAGCGGATGATGCCGTTCTCGAGCGCCTTGAGACCCATGAAGTGAAGCCGTTGCACCACCTCCACGCCGGGCCACGCCGTCTCGACGATGAACGCCGTGATCTTCTTGGGCCCGGTGCGCGCCATGACGACCATGAGCTCGGCGATGGTGCCGTTGGTGCACCAGAGCTTCTCGCCGTTCAGGATCCAGTGGGTGCCGTCGGGGGAGAGCTCGGCGTGGGTGCTGACCGCCGCGGGGTCGGAGCCGACGTTGTTCTCGGTCAGCGCGAAGGCACTGATGGCCCCCTTGGCGAGGCGGGGGAGGTACTTCTTCTTCTGCTCGTCCGTGCCGAACAGCTTGAGCGGCTGCGGGACGCCGATCGACTGGTGCGCGGAGAGCAGCGTCGCCGTGTTGGCGCAGTGCGCCGCGACCATCTCGATCGCGCGGTTGTACGACATCTTGGAGAGGCCGAGCCCGCCG
>DASSMN010000051.1:0-2635 GCA_035688885.1 Gemmatimonadales bacterium | reverse complement strand
AGCCGGCGCGAGCGTGGCGCTCACAGGCAACTCTGAAGCCAGAAGCCGACGATGGGATGAAACGAGAGCGAAATGGAGGGAGGACGGAGGCTACAGCTCGGCGGGGAACGCTCCGGAGGCGGCCCGGGCGCTCGGGCCGTCGAGCGCCCTCCTGATCTCCGCCTCCAGCACGTCGGGCGGGAACGGCTTGGTGATGACCCGCCAGTCGAGCGGATCCTCGGACGGGTAGGCGGCCATGATGAGGACCCGCACCTCGGGCCGGAGCTGCATCACCTCGAGCGCAAGCTGGGCGCCGCTCATGACCGGCATGCGGAGGTCGGCCAGCAGAAGGTCCACCGCGCCGCCCCGATCGAGCACCTCGAGCGCCTCCGACCCGCCCATCGCGGTGACGACCCGAAATCCCGCCTCCCTCAAGGTTCGCTCGACGAGCAGCCTGACGGCCGGCTCGTCGTCGACGACGAGGATGGTGGGAGGTGAGGGCTGGGCGTTGGCCATAGGCGGACGGTCGGTCAGACAGACGGTCGGACGGTCAGACGGTCGGTTCGAGGAGCACAATCCAGCATCGTCATGCTCCATCATAGCTGAAGATGGTGGGATGGCGGTGACATGGGCTACTTACCGGCGCGCGGCGGCCGGCACGCGAGCGGGCCGAGCCGGACCCCGGCCCGCGCCGGTCTGCTCGAGGGCCCGAGCGATGTCGTCGAGATCGGCCTCCGCAAGATGGATGTCCGCGGCATCGATCCAGCCGTCCACCTGCTGGGGCGAGCGGGCGCCGACGATGGCGCCGGTAACGCCGGACCACGCGAGGGTCCAGGCAATCGCCACCGACGAGACGCTGGTGCCGTGGCGCATGGCGATGGGGCGGAGCGCTTCGCGGAGGGCGAGGTTGCGCTCGAGCCTGGGCGACTGGAACTCCGGGCTCCGGCGGCGCCAATCGTCCGCCGCGAGCGAGGCGACCCGCTGGGCGCTGAACCGATCGGTGAGGATGCCGGACTGCATCGGGCTGTAGCCGATGACGGCGGTTTGGTGCGCCGCGCACCAGGGGATGACGTCGGCGCCGGCGTCGCGGCGGATGAGGGAGAAGGGCGGCTGCAGCGAGTCCACGTGGCGGATGCGCTCGCAGCGCTCGAGCAGATCCACGCTGAAGTTGGACACGCCGATCGCGCGGACCTTGCCGGCCTCGACCAGCTCGACCATCACGCGCCAGGACTCCTCGACCGGCGTGCCGATGCTGTCGGGCCAGTGGAACTGGTACAGGTCGATCCGCTCGACCCCGAGCCGGCGGAGCGAGGCCTCGCACTCGGCGCGGATCGAGTCCGGGGTGAGCATCCGCCGGGGCTCGGCGCTGCGATCGCGCTCGTCCCAGACCATGCCGCACTTGGTGAAGATCAGCGGCCGGCTGTCGGACGGAATGCTGCGGAGCAGCCGGCCGACCACCTCCTCCGAATGGCCCAGGCCATACACCGCGGCGGTATCGATCCAGTTGATGCCCCGCTCGATGGCGTGGCGCATGGCGGCGATGGAGTCGTCGTCATCCTGCGGGCCCCAGCCGAAGGCCCAGTCGCCGCCGCCGATGGCCCACGCACCGAAGCCGACGGTGGTGATGGAGAGCCCGCTGCTGCCGAGCGGGCGGGTGGGGAGAGAGGAGGGCATGGCGGTGTCCTTCAGCTGAGAGTCGAACGGCGACGCGGCCGCGCGAGCAGCGCCGCCGGCCGAAAGCATGACGTGCAGTCTAGCAGGAAAGCGCCGGTGCCGTGCACCTGCTTGCATCCTGGGCAGGAAGCGCCTATGCGGCGCGCATGGCATGGGTCTCGCCCCTCAGGATCCCGCCAGGCACCGCTCGCGCGTGCCCGGCGACTCCAACTCATCACCGACGGCTTGCAGACGCGCACCGGCGACCCCAGCCGGCTGGTGCAGAAGTGCAGTCCGGACACCACTTGGGAGCAAGGCACATGAGGAGTCGCATCCTGACCGGCGCCGTGAGCGTGAGCGCCGCGCTGTGGCTTGTGGGCTGCAGCGACGACACGACGGCGCCCACGGAGACGACCGCGGCGACGGCGCCGGTCGCCTTCGCGATCACGCCGGACCAGGCGGCCGCGCTGCGGCAGCTGGCGACGGCTGCCGGCGTCACGGCGGTGAGCAAGCCCGCGCCGGTGCGGCCCGAGCTGATGCGACTGGGGCAAGCGCTGGCCTTCGACAAGATCCTGAGCGGCAACCGCGACATCTCGTGCATGACCTGTCACCTGGCGGCCACCGCGACCGTGGACCTGCGAAGCCTGGCCATCGGTCAAGGCGGGGTCGGGCTGGGCCTGGCGCGCACCCACCCACAGAACCTGTTCATCCACCGGAACGCGCCGCCGCTGTTCAACCTCCACGCGACCAACATTCTCACGTGGGACGGCCGGATCTTCCTCAACACCAAGACCAACCTGGTGAAGGTGCCGCAGGTGAACCTCACCACCAGCGAGCGCGCGGTGTTCGAGTTCGGTCCACTGTCGGCGCTGCCGATGTTCCCGGTGCTCTCGCGCGCCGAGATGCGGGGCACCAGCGGCAACGAGCTGTCGGCGGTCAAGGATACCGACCCGCGGAAGACGTGGCGACTGGTGATGCTGCGCCTGGGCGCGATCCAGCAGTA
>DASSMN010000055.1:0-15945 GCA_035688885.1 Gemmatimonadales bacterium | reverse complement strand
GTCCGCGACCCGATCCCGCCGGTCTGTGCGGCGGTCCCGCTGCAGCTCACGGGACGGGTCCCGCTCGGCCTTCGCGTGGCGGGCTGAGCCGGCACCCCGAGCGAGGCCTCCGGCCGGTAATATCTTTCCGCAGGCGCCGGGCTCTCCGGCGCCGGCCGGAAGGGGGCCGAGCATGCGGTGGGCGTACACGATCGCACGGATCAGGGGAACCGAGGTCAAGGTGCACGTCACCTTCCTCGCGCTGCTCGGCTGGATCGCGTACGACGTCGGGAGCGAGGCCGGGCTCGCCGCGGCCATCGGCTACACCCTCTTCTTCATCGCCTTCTTCTTCTGCATCCTGCTCCATGAATTCGGGCACATCACCATGGCCCGACGGTTCGGCGTCCGCACCCCGGACGTCATCCTGCTGCCCATCGGTGGCGTAGCACGGCTCGAGCGCATCCCCGAGGCTCCGCGCCAGGAGCTGCTGGTGGCGCTGGCGGGTCCCGCCGTGACGGTCGCGATTATCGTGGTGCTGCTCGCGATCTCGCTGGCCACCGGGACGACGGCCTCCGGCATCGTCGAGATTGCCCGGGGGACGGGGCGAGCAGTGGCCGGCCACGGCGACTTGCCCGAGGACGTGACCTTCCTGGTTCGCCTGCTGATGGTGAACGCCGCGGTCCTGGTCTTCAACCTGATCCCGGCCTTTCCGCTCGACGGCGGGCGGGTGCTCCGGGCGCTGCTGGCACGGCGGCTCGGTCTGGCCCGGGGCACCCGGATCGCGGGCGCCATCGGACAGATGTTCGCGCTCGCGCTGGGCGTCCTCGGCTTCATCTGGAGCCAGCCCATCTGGCTGCTGGTGGCCTTCTTCATCTTCCTGGGCGCCGGCAGCGAGGCCAGCGCGGTGGCTACCCGGCTGGCCGGCCAGGGACTGACCGTGTCCCGCATGATGGTGACGGACTTCCGCACCATCCCGGTGTACGCCTCACTGCAGCAGGCGGCGGACCTGCTCCTGGCGGGCGAGCAGCGGGAATTTCCGGTCGTGGACAACCTGGGGCGCACCGAGGGCATCCTGACGCGCGACAACCTCATCCGCGGGCTCACCAGGCTGGGCCCCGGAGGAACGGTCGGCGAGGCGATGACCAGCACCGCGCCGACCGTGCTGCCGACCTTGGGATTTCAGGAAGCGCTCGACCGGCTGCGCGCCAGCGGGCTGCCGGCGCTGCCCGTGGTGGACGCGAGCGGCGCCCTCGTAGGTCTCCTGACCCGCGACAACATCACGGACCTGCTGCTGATCCGGGGCACCCGGCGCTGACTGCTGCCACGGGTCAGCGCGGGAACCTGTTGTTGCCGCGATCGACTTCGGGGAGCACACGCCGTGGATCGAGCTCCACTTCCGTGATGCGCTGAGGAGCGCGCACCCGGTACTTGAACTGCGGTCCCAGGTTCCACATCTCCACCGGCAGCTTTACCCGCTCGGAGCGGCCTCCGTCGAAGCGCAGCTCCAGCTCCGCCGGCAGCGTCATGGTCCCTCGATTGGAGAGGAACACGGTCTGGACGCTGTCGGTGGTCTGGACCGAGTCCACCGCCTGATCCAGCCGAGCCGTGGTGTAGATCCAGTCCCGCCAGAAGAAATCGAGATCCATCCCGGACTGATCCCGCATGAGCCGGAAGAAATCGGCCGGCGTCGGGTGCTTGAATGCCCAGGTACGGAGATACTCCCGAAACGCCGGGTCGAACCGGTCCTTGCCCAGCACCTCATACCGCAGCGTCTGCATCATGAGCGCCGGCTTCTGATACGCCGTCCAGAACAGGTCGTGCGACTCGACGGGCCGGCTGATCAGCGGCTGCTCTTTACCCGGGACGGCGTGATCAGCATAGAGGTGAAGGGGATGCACCTCGATGCTGTCGCCGTAAGGGGTGCCGGCGAAGTACCGGGCCGCATTGCCGAGATCGATGAAGGTGTTGAAGCCCTCGTCCATCCAGGGATACAGCCGCTCGTTGGAGCCCACGATCATCGGCACCCACTGATGCCCCAGCTCGTGGGCCAGCACCCACTGCCGATCCTCGCGGGCGGGTGCGCGGGGGCAGAAGGTGATCATCGGGTACTCCATTCCCTCGATCGGCCCCTCGATGCTGGTGATGTGCGCGTAGGGATAGGGGTACCATTGCTCGCTGTAGTATTGGACCGCGTCGCGCACCATCCGATTGGCCTCTTCCCACTCTGGGGCTGAGGGCCGATACAGCGTGTGGACCATCGTCCTGCGGTAGCCGCTGGCGTCCCAGCGGAAGTCGGGCGCCGCGCCGAAGGCGAAGTCGCGCACGCTGTCGGCCGAGAATCGCCAGGTGAGCGTGCCGCTCGCCGACGGTCGGGTCCGGGCCGCGTTGCCGGCTTCGTCGGCGGTGATGATCGCCACCGGGGCTCGCGACCCGCGGGCCCGGGCCAGGCGCGCGCGCTGGGTGGGTGTCAGGACCTCGGCGGGATTGAGCAGCGTCCCGGTGGCGCCCACGACGTAGGACGACGGCACGGTGACGGCGACGTCGAATCGGCCGTACTCCAGATAGAACTCGCCGCCGCCGATATAGGGCTCGTGGTTCCAGCCGCGCACGTCGTCGTAGACCGCCACCCGCGGATACCACTGCCCCAGCTGGTACAATGAGCCGTCCCGGCCCATGCGCCCGGCGCCGTAGTCGGGCACGGTGAACCGCCAGCCGATGTCCAGGTCCACGACCTGCCCCGGCGCGAGCGCCTGCGGCAGGTCCACCCGCATGGTCGTGCCGTAGATGGCCGTGGGCACGGATCGGGCTCCGATCCGCACGTGGTCGAGCGTAAGCCCCCCGGCGAACCCCTTGCACGAGAAGTCGAAGGTGGAGCCGAGAAACACCAGCGGTGGCTGGTCGAGCTGGTTGGTGACGCTGTTCGGCGCGCAGATGTTCTGCTCCAGGAACACCCACAGGTACGGCAGCCGGTCGGGGCTTCGGTTGAGGTAGTGGATCGTCTCCTGCCCGCGGAGCTCGTGCCGCTCGGGATCGAGCGTGGCGCGAATCCGGTAATCCACCCGCTGCTGCCAGTACGCGTGCCCCGGCCGGCCCGAGCCGGTGCGCATCTGGTTGGGGGCGGGCAGGGCCAGCGGGCGGAACGGCGAGACCGCGGCGGAGTCGGGCGTTTGAGCCGCAAGCGGACCGGCCAGCACCGTGAGCAGGGCGGCCAGCCCGGTGAACCGTCGGGACATGAAAGCTCCGGGATTGCGGGTTGCGGGAAGTTACGTCCGGCAAAGGGGCAGGCAAGCGAGCACGAGGGGCCGGGCGGCGCGTGGACTGTTGTCCATCGCAGCCGCTGGACATACTTCAGCGATGTCATCCGGTTCTACAGTCCACGAGCGGTCCGTCCGACTCCCGTTTCCCGCCGACACCGTCTTCGCCTGGCACACCCGCCCGGGGGCGCTCGAGCGCCTCACGCCGCCGTGGGAGCACATCCAGGTCCTCGAACGGTCGGGCGGCCTCGAGGACGGCGGCCAGGTGACGGTGAAGGTCGGCGCTCCCATCGGTTTTCGCTGGGTGGCGCGGCATCGCGACTTTGAGCCGGGCCGCCAGTTCACCGACGTGCAGTTGCGCGGCCCTTTTTCCCACTGGGTGCACCACCACCGCGTGGAGCCCGACGGGAGCGAGGCCTGCATCCTGACCGACCGCATCGAGTACACGCCACCGCTGGGCCCTGTCGGCGCGGCGGCGGCCCCAGCGTTGATCCGACCGCGTCTCGACCGGATGCTCACTTATCGGCACGAGACCCTGCGCCAGGACCTTGCCGCGCACGCACGATTCGCCGACCGGCCCCGACTCAGAATCGCCGTGACCGGATCCACCGGGCTGATCGGGCGCGCGCTGGTGCCCTTCCTCACCACGGGCGGCCACCACGTCATCCGCGTGATCCGCGGGCGACGGGCCGCGGAGGGTGAGGCCTCATGGGAGTGGCACCTGGGCCGTATCCAGGCCGACCGCCTGGAAGGTCTCGACGCCGTGGTCCACCTGGCAGGCGAGAACATCGGCGCCCGGTGGACCCGCGATCGGAAGCGGCGGATCCGCGAGAGCCGCGGCATCGGGACCCGGTTCCTGGCGGAGACCCTCGCCCGGCTCTCGCGCCGGCCCGCGGTGATGGTGTCCGGCTCGGCGCTGGGGATCTACGGCAACCGCGGCGATGAGACGCTGACCGAGGAGAGCGCCGCGCCGGGTGCGCCGCCCGACTTCCTGACCGAGGTGGGACGGGAGTGGGAGGCCGCGACGGAGCCGGCTCGAGCGGCGGGCATCCGGGTCGTCCTGCCGCGGTTCGGGCTGGTGCTGACGCCGGCCGGGGGCGTGCTGGGCCGAATGCTGCCTCCGTTCCGGGCCGGCGTGGGCGGACCGCTGGGCAACGGCCGGCAGCAGATGAGCTGGATCGCGATCGACGATCTGCTCGGCATCCTCCATCACCTGCTCATGACCGGGTCGCTGTCGGGCCCGGTCAACGCGACCGCCCCGCATCCGGTCACCAATCGCGAGTTCGCCGAGACGCTGGGCCGGGTCCTCAATCGCCCCGCGCTGCTCCCTGTGCCGGCCACCGCGCTCCGGCTCGCCTTCGGCGAGATGGCCGACGTGGCGCTGCTGGCGAGCCAGCGCGTGGTGCCGGCCCGCCTGCAGCGCGGCGGCTTCGGGTTCCGGTATCCGGAGCTCGAGCCGGCCCTGCGTCACCTGCTGGGTCGAACCACGCCGACATGACAGCCCCCCCGCCCGGCCGTAGCTTTCGCGCATGACACTCCCCAAAGCCGTGGTCCTGCTGAGCGGCGGAATGGACTCGGCCACCGCTGCCGCCATCGCCCAGCGGGACGGGTTCGAGGTGCATGCCCTGAGCGTCCGCTACGGCCAGCGCCACGCCGTCGAGCTGGATGCCGCCATGCGGGTGGCCGAGCGGCTGGGGATCCGGCAGCACGTGGTGATCGACCTGGACCTGCGCGCGTTCGGCGGCTCGGCCCTGACGGCCGACCAACCGGTGCCCAAGGACACGCCCCTGGCGGACATCGGGACCCGGATACCCGCGACGTACGTGCCCGCGCGCAACACGATCTTCCTCGCGCTCGCGCTCGCCTGGGCCGAAACCCTGGGGGCCCGCGACATCTATCTGGGCGCCAACGCGCTCGACTACAGCGGCTATCCCGATTGCCGCCCCGAGTACCTCGAGGCCTTCGCGCGCATGGCCGATCTCGCCACCCGCGCGGGCGTCGAAGGCGTCCGCCTCACGATCCACACCCCGCTGCTCCACCTCAGCAAGGCTCAGATCGTGGCGCGGGGGCTGGCGCTGGGGCTGGACTACGGCCTCACCAGCACCTGCTACGACCCGGCGGCCGACGGCGCCGCCTGTGGGCGCTGCGAGGCCTGCCTGCTCCGCCTCAAGGGGTTCGAGGAGGCCGGCGTGACCGACCCCGCGAGATATCAGACCGCCCCCGCATGAGCTACGCGGTGAAGGAGCTGTTCTACACCCTCCAGGGCGAAGGGGCGAACGCCGGACGCCCCGCGGTGTTCTGCCGCTTTGCCGGGTGTAACCTGTGGTCGGGCAGCGAGGCCGACCGGGCGGCCGCCGTGTGCCGCTTCTGCGACACCGAGTTCGTGGGCACCGACGGCCCCGGCGGGGGGAAGTTCGCCACAGCCGACCAGCTGGCGGCGGCGGTGGCGGCAGCGTGGCCCGGCGGCGATCCGGCGGCCCGACCGCTGGTTGTGTGCACCGGCGGTGAGCCCCTGCTCCAGCTGGATCCGCCGTTGATCGACGCGCTCCATGGGGTTGGGTTCGAGATCGCGGTGGAGACCAACGGCACCCTGCCCCGGCCCGCCGGGCTCGACTGGGTGTGCGTGAGCCCCAAGGCCGAGGCCGAGCTGGTGCTGACCTCGGGAGACGAGCTCAAGCTGGTGTATCCGCAGGAGGGCGCGCCCCCGGAGCGCTACGTCGGCCTCCGGTTCCGCGAGTTCTTCCTGCAGCCGATGGACGGGCCCGACCGCGAGGCCAACACGCGGGCGGCGCTGGCGTACTGCCTCGCGCATCCGCGCTGGCGACTGAGCCTGCAGACGCATAAGCTTCTCGGCATTCCTTAACCGGCCCGTCATGCACGGATATTCCGACCGGATCAATCACGCGTTCGCCTTCGCGGCCAAGTACTACAACGTCCTCGCTCCGGCTGGTGCCGGCGTGGACTATCTCGCGCATCCCGCCAATGTCGCCGTCATCCTCTCGCGCTACGGCTGCGAGCAGGTAACCATCGTCGCCGGGATCCTGCACCACGTGCTCGAAGAGAGCCCTCCCGACCGCTGGCCGGTGCTGGAGCAGAAGATCGGCGAGAAGTTCGGGTCGGTGGTCCTGGCGGTGGCCAAGGACGCGATCGAGCCCAAGTTCGACCGCCGCGGCACCGAGCGGGCCTGGCAGCCGTGCAAGCAGGAGTACCTCACCCAGCTGGCCACGAGCGAGCCGCGCGCGCTGGACATCATCGTCGCCGACGAGCTCCACTCGTGCGGCTCGACCATGACGGCCCTCCGGCGGCTCGGCGTGGAGTACCTCCGCACCGTGTCGCGGGCGGGCTCGGAGCAGACCATCTGGTGGTATCGATCGCTGCTCGAGATCCTGACGGCGCGCGCCGACTGGCCCCGACGGGAAATGCTGGCGGAGCTGCGGCTCATGAGCTCCGACATGGTACGCAGCCTGAGACAGAGCGAGGAGGGGCGGTGAGCGGAGGACGCGGCGGGCGCTGGCTGCTGGCGGGGCTGTTGGTGGGTGCAGTCGGGTGTGTGGCCGGAGCGGGCAAGCCGATCCCGCTCAACCCGGTGCGCTTCCTCCTGGTGAACGACGTCTACGTGGCCGACACGATGGCGGACGGGAACGGCGGCCTGGCCCGCGTGGCGACGGTACGGCAGCGACTGGCCGACCAGGGGCCCGTGCTGTTCGTGCTGGCGGGCGACGTGCTGAGCCCGAGCCTGCTCAGCAAGTACTACAACGGCCGGCAGATGGTGGAGGCGTTCAACGCCGCCAAGCTGGACTACGCCACCTTCGGCAACCACGAGTTCGAGCTCGCGCTCGACACTCTCGAGACCCGGATCGCGGAGTCCCACTTCACGTGGATCTCCTCCAACTGCACTCGCGCCGACGGCACCCCGTTTCCCAAGGTGCTCCCGTGGGACACGCTCCACGTGTCGGGCCACAAGGTGGGGCTGTTCGGCCTCACCCTCACCGGCAACTATCGCAAGGCCTACCGCTGCACCGATCCGGACAGCGCGGCCCACCTTGCGATCGACACGCTGGTGGCGCTCGGCGCGGACCTCGTGGTGGGCATCACGCACCAGACGATCGAGGCCGATCGGAACCTGCTCTCCCGCGAGCCGCGGCTCGACCTGATCCTGGGCGGCCACGAGCACGAGTGGCACGACTCGGTGGTCTCGGGCCGCCACGTGGTCAAAGCCGACGCCAACTCCAGGACGGCCCAATTCGTCACGCTGTGGGGCGGGAAAGGCGAATGGCGCCAAGCGGTCGGGCTGGTGAAGATGGACAACCGGCTGCCCGACGACACCGCGGTGGCGGCCGTGGTCGAGCGGTGGGAGGACAGCCTCCGTGCCCGCCTCGGTCCGGAGCGCTCGCTCGGGCGCACGACCGTGCCGATCGACGCCCGCGACGAGATCGGCCGGCGACAGGAATCGATGCTGGGCGACCTGGTGACCGACGCGATGCGGGCCGGCACCGGGGCGGACGTCGCCGTCCTCAATGCCGGCACCCTGCGGCTCGACGACGTGATCCGTCCGGGCTCGCTGAGCAACTACCAGCTCGAGTCCATCTTCCTCTTCGCCGACGAGACGCGGGTGCTGACGGTGCCGCTCGCGGGTGCTCGGCTCCGGGACATCCTGGAGCACGGCGTGGCGGACGGCTCGCTGGGGAAAGGTGGGTTCCTGCAGGTGTCCGGGGTGTCGTTCACCTTCGACCTCGCGGCTCCGTCCGGAAAGCGCCTGGTGGGCGAGGTCCGGCGGGCGTCGGGCGGCACCATCTCGGCGCGGGACACCGTTCGGGTGGCGATTCCGGTCTATCCCGCCTGCGACGGCGGGGACGGCTACGACGTGCCCGAAGCCGCACCGGCCTGCGCCGACCGCAGCTCCGCCCCTCGGGCCGCGGACCTGCTGATGAAGTACGTCAGCGATTCCCTGAGGGGCGTCGTGAGCGCGCCGACCGCGGGGCGGATCGTTTCCACAAACACAAATCCCGGCTGACCTAGCCGGGACCGGTGGCTTTAGCGGGTTGATCACCCAGGCCGCAAAGCCTAACTCCCTGGGGTCCCGAAGGACTATGCTCTCTGCGCTACGTGGGAGGCTAACGATGCCGACCCGCGGGCGCAAGTCGTTGTTACACAACGTTACAGACGCGCGTGCCGTGGACCTCAGGTATCGGCCGCCGCGTCCGATACCTGAGGTGCCGGGCCTGGAACGGCCCGCTCCCTTCAACTCTCGCTCCCGGGTATACTTGGGCATGGCTTCCACGCCGCCAACCGCTCTTGTCACGCTTCCCAGTGCCTTCGCCGCAGCCTGCCGCCTCTCACGAACCGAGGGGGAGCTGTTCGAGCGTTGCCGGGTGGCGCTGGTGCGGCGGTTTCAGAGCGAGCTGATCTGGCTCACCCTGCAGTCGCCCAGCGAGCAGATGCCGAGGGTGGGGCCGGCCAAGGGCTTCGACAGCTCGGTGGAAGTGGCCCGCCTGAGCAGCGGCGAGACCGAGGTCCTGATCCACGCCGACCCCTCGGCCGCGGGCGAAATGCGGGCGGTGGCCATGCCGCTGGCGCTCGGCCTCAGCGTGGTGCTCGAGCTTCGGAGCATCCTGCTGGAGCGCCAGGCCGCGCTCGACGACGCGATCTTCCAGCTGCGGGCGCTGCGGCAGGTGGCGCGGCTGCTCTCGTCGGTACACTCGATCGAGGACACGGAGCAGCTAATCCTCGACTTCATGGCCGAAGTGTTCTTCGCCTGGTGGGCCTGCCTCTACCGGCCCGAGGGGGAGGCCTACGCGCCCAAGGTGTTCCGCTCGCTCAACGACCGGCTCCGGCCGGCGCCGATCGACAAGGCGGCGCTGGACAAGGCGCTCCCGCCCGGAAGCGCGGCCACCGGCGCCGACGACGTGGCCGTGGCGAGCCTGCTCGGGCCGGGTGCCGAGCTGGTGGTGCCGCTCGACGCGGGCGCCGAGCGGATGGCCGTGCTCGTGCTGGGCTCGCGGATCAGCGACAAGCTGTACGGCCGGGCCGAGCTGGAGCTGGCCGGGACGCTTTCCTTCGCCGCCGCGATCGCCCTCAAGAACTCCGAGCTGGTCGAACAGCTCCACAGCGCGGCCACGACCGACGAGCTCACCGGGCTCTACAATCGGCGAGCGCTCGAGGAGCGGCTGGCCGCCGAAATCTCCCGCAGTCTCCGCCACCAGCTCCACACCAGCGTTCTGCTGCTCGACCTGGATCGATTCAAGGTCATCAACGACACCATGGGCCACGCAGCCGGCGACCGGCTGCTCATCATGATCGCCAAGATCCTGCGCCAGCAGTGCCGGGCGCTGGACGTGGTGGGCCGCCTGGGCGGCGACGAGTTCCTGGTCATCCTGCCGATGACCAAGCCCAGCGAGGCGCAGGTGTTCGTGGGCCGGGTGCAGGCGAGCCTGCGCGAGATGGAGCAGGCCAACCCCGAGTTCGGGCCCTGTACGCTGAGCATGGGGGTGGCCGAGTCGCCGCGGCACGGTACGACCGTGAGCAGCCTGCTCGCCGCCGCCGACAGCGCCCTGTACAAGGCGAAGCGGGCCGGCCGCAACACGGTCGAGGTCGCGGACAACTAGCCCTCCCATGCCTCCCGCGGCGTTCATCCTGCTCGGCGATGCTCTCTGGCTCGACTTCGTCAACACGGCTCGCGGCCGCACCTGCCACAGTCCCGATCTGCTTCCCGACGCTGACGCGTACGCGACCTGGTGCGCGCTGCAGCGACTCGAGCCCGGCGCCGACCGTGCGACATTCGCCCGGGTGCTCGAGGTGCGCGAGCGCCTCACCACGCTGGCCGAGGCGCTGCACGAAGGGCGGCAGCTTCCCGGCAAGGCGATCGCGGTACTGAACGAGCAGCTGGGCCGGAGCGGAGGGACCCAGCAGCTCACCCGCGTGGCGGGCGACTGGCGGCTGCACTTCCTCCCCGCGCGTCCGCTGGCCGCGCTCGAGGCGATCGCCCGCTCGGCGGCGCGAACGCTGGCGGATGTGGGGACCGCGGTCCGCCGCTGCGCCGGCGAGACGTGCTCGCTCTTCTTCACCGACACCTCGCCCACCGGCAGCCGCCGCTGGTGCGACCCCGCCACCTGCGGCGTGAACGGACGGGTCGAGCGGCGCCGAGGCAACCGGCGGTGACCTCGGCGCCCGATCCGCTCGCGGCCTTCGAGCGCACCCGCGCGGCGCTGGGCCCGCGCTATCGGCTCGAGCGCATCGCCGCGTCCAATGCCGACCGGGTCCTGTTCGAGGCCTACGACGAGACGCTCAAGCGTCGGGTGAGCATCCGGGTGAACTTCTTCCGGGATGCCGCCATGCGGGCCTGGTTTCTCCGCGAGGCCGAAGCGCTGGGCCAGCTCGACCATCCGGCGGTCCGGCACGTGTACGACGCGGGCGTCGCGGGCGACGTGGCCTACCGCATCGGCAGCTGGATCGACGGCGAGGGCCTGCACGAGGCGGTGCGCCGCGGGCCCCGGATCATTCCGGCCGTGCTGTCGCTCGCGCGCGACCTCCTGGGCGCGCTGGACCACGCCCACCTGCACGGCGTCATCGTGCGCCGGGTGGTGCCCCCCTCGGTGCTGGTCGGGGCCAGTGGACGGGGGACCATCACCGACCTGCGCTGGAGCAGCTATACCCTGCCGGCGATTCCGCCCGGGTCCGCGCCCACCATGACCATGTACATGGCGCCGGAGGTGCGAGACGGCGCCGTGGGCGACCCCGCGAGCGACGTCTACACGGCCGGTGCCCTGCTCTATTTCGCCGTCACCGGACAGGAGCCGCCCCTCGACCCCCGCGACGCGCGGCGCCCGACCGAGCTCCGTCCTACCTGCCCCCGCGCCATCGAGCGGATCGTGCTCCGCGCCCTCAACCGCGCGCCCGAGGATCGCTACCTCACCGCGGCCGAGATGCTGGAGGACCTCGCCTCGGACGCCGGCACCTTCGAGACCCGGGCCGCCGCCATCCTCACCGGCTCGCCCACCGGCAGCGACGACCGCACCCGTGGGGAAAAGTGGCTCCGCCGCGCGCTGGGCGACGACTACGAGCTGCTCTCGCTGCTCGGCAGCGGTGGATTCGGACGAGTGTACAAGGTGCGGGACCTGCATCTCGAGCGGGAAGTCGCCCTCAAGGTACTCAACCCGGCGCTGACCCAGGACAGCGAGGTGGTCGAGCGGTTCCGGCGCGAGGCTCAGCTGGCGGCCAGGCTCAACCACCCGAACATCGTGAACATCTACGACATCGCGGGACGGTTCGGGCTCATCTGGTACACGATGGAGCTGATCGACGGCCCCAGCCTGGCCCAGCTGGTGGAGCGGGAGGGACCGCTGCCGATGGACCGGGTGCTCCGGCTCCTGCGCGAGGCGCTCTCCGCGCTGGCCCACGCGCACGGCATGGGCCTGGTCCACCGGGACATCAAGCCCGAAAATATTCTGATCGATCCGGGTGGGAGCGTGCAGATCACCGACTTCGGTCTCGCGCTGGCGCTCCGGGGCAAGTACGGTGGCGCCACCAGCCAGAGCGGCACGCCGCAGTACGCCAGCCCCGAGCAGCTCCTGGGCGAGCGGGTCGACCAGCGTTCGGACCTGTACAGTCTGGCGGCGGTCGCGTACTACGCGCTGCTGGGCACACCGCCGTTTCCGGGCCTCACCACCGAGCAGGTCCTGGCGCGCCAGACGACCAACCAGTTCCCGCTGCCCCGCGCGCAGCGAGACGATGTGAGCGAGGCGTTCGAGCGGGTGCTCGACCGCGCGCTCAGCGCCGACGTCGAGAGCCGGTTCCCGTCGGCCGCGGAATTCCTCCAGGCGATCAACCGGGCGGCCCAGCCGGGCACCCGGGAGCCGGTGGCGGACTGGGCCCGCGCGGCCGCCCGGTGGCTCAAGGGATCGCCTCTTGACTAAATGCAGCCCGACGACAGATTTATGCCCGCTCGGCCAGGGGCCGGGCCCGATGGCACGCCGGATCGACTCAGCCCTGGCGCAGCCGGCCAGGGTTTTATCTCGTTCAGCACCAACAGACTATAGCTGACGCCGCAGGAGCAGGTCGGCTACCCGTTTTGTATGACTCGGGATAGGCCCGAGCGCATACAAACTCGGCAGACCGCGTGTATCGGTGTGCCGACGCAGTCAAACAAACATGGAGTAGGAGCAATGGCTCGCACCCTAGGCACCGTGAAGTGGTTCAACGACGCGAAGGGCTTTGGTTTCATCACGCCGGAGAATGGGGACAAGGATTGCTTTGTCCACCACACCGCGATCAAGGCGGAGGGCTTCCGCAGCCTCTCCGAAGGCGATCGGGTGGAGTTCGACATCGTGCAGGGTGCGAAGGGGCCTGCCGCAGAGAACGTCATCAAGCTCAAGTAAGCACGACCCCGACAACACGACGGGCCGCTCGAACGAGCGGCCCGTTTGTTTTTCGGCGAGCCGGGCTGCCACCGCTGCCGGCCGGGAAGGGGACCCTTCGCCGAGGCCTCAGGAGTGACCCCGCGCGGCACGCGAGATCACTTGTGCCGGTAAATGACTCGGCCGCGGGTGAGATCGTAGGGGGACAGCACCACGCTGACCCGGTCGCCTTCGAGCACCCGGATCTTGAACTTGCTCATCTTCCCCGCCGCGTAGGCCAGGATCTCGTGACCGTTCTCCAGCATGACCCGATAGTTTCGGTCGGGCAGGACCTCGGTCACCACCCCCTCCATCTCGATGCCCTCTTCTTTGGCCATCCAGGCTCTCCACATGACGTGACGTGCGTATGGCGCCGCGGCGCCGGGGTCTCGGGCGTGGAATCTTGCGCAGCAGGAGCCCGGAAGCAACCGGCCCGGGCCCTCGGGCCGGCCTTCCAGATCTTCTCAATGCAGGCCGACGGTCGCGATCAGGCCCGGCTGACCCACACCGTGCGACTCAGTGGGCAGGTTCCGAGCTGGCGCATCAGCCCCACTGACCGCTGCGCCCCCTGATGCCAACGCCCCGCGGTGGCGGGGCGTTGGCATACAAACACGGACGTACGAGCGACTGCTCAGACCGGAGACTCCGGCAGCTGCAGTCGTACCTCCTCGATCTTCTCCTCGACGAGCTGGACCAGCTCGCCAATGAGCTTCGAGTCGAACGTGAGCCTGGCCCCAGCCGCCCGGTACATCTCGGGCAGGCTCCGGACCGCCCCCAATGCCAGCGCCTCCCGATAGCGGGCCACCGCGCCCGCGTGATCTCGCAGGCTGTTGCGCCAGATCTGGAGCGCGCCCAGCTGGGCGATGCCATACTCGATGTAGTAGAACGGATACATGAAGATGTGCAGCTGACGGTACCACCGCGCGATCCGCTCGGTCTCCAGGCCGCTCCAATCCACGCCGCGCTCGAAGCGGGAGCGAATCCGGAGCCAGGCCTCGTCGCGCGCGGCCGCATCGCCCCCCTCGGGATCGGTGTAGATCCAGGTCTGGAACGCGTCGACCGAGGCGATGTGAACCAGGCTCAGCAACACGTCTTCCAGGTGCTCGAGCCAGGCGCCGCGGTGATCCTCGGGGGAGAAGTACCCGGTGGGCTGCGCCAGCTGCGGCGACGCCAGCAGCTCCATGGACATCGAGGCGAGCTCGGCCGCCTCCGATCCCGGGTGGCGCTGCCAGATGAGCGGCTGGCGATGCGACGCGAACGCGTGGAATGCATGCCCCGCCTCGTGCAGCAAGGTCATCACGTCGTCCACCAGGCCGACCGCGTTCATGAAGATGAACGGCCGCCCCCGGAAGTGGAGCGTCTCGCAGTATCCGCCTGGCGCTTTCCCCTTCCGGCTGTCGAGATCGAGCAGCTGCTCGTCGATCATGGTCTGGAACTGCCCGCCGAGGGTCGGGTCGACCCGGTCGAACACCCGGCGCGCGGTACCCACGAACTGGTCCACGGTGTCGAACGGCCGGAGCGGCGTCGAGCGGTAGGGGTCCACCGTCAGATCCCACGGGCGCAGCACGTCCAGCTTGAGGCGGCGACGACGGTGTTCGAGCACCCGCGCGACCGCCGGCGTTACCTGTTGCTCCACGGCCTCGTGGAACCGCTCCACGTCGGCCGGGGTGTAGTCGAAGCGGAACTTGGCGGGGAAGATGTAGTCCCGGAAATTCGCGAACCCCGCGTTCCGCGCGGCCTGTTGGCGAAGGTGAAACATCCGGTCGAACAAGCCGGCCAGCGCCCCGCGCTCTTCGATGTACGGCTGCGTCGAGGCCCGGTAGGCCCGCTCGCGCACCGCGCGGTCCGGGCTCTTGAGAAACGGCTGCAGCTGAGGCAGCGGACGCTCGACGCCCTCCCACTCGACCGTCATGGAGCCGGTGATGCGCTGATACCGGGCGCTCAGCTCCTCCAGCTCGGAGAAGATCGGGACGTTCGCCTCCCGAAAGATCTCGATCGAGGTGCGGAACCGGGCCAGCGTGGTGACGAGCTCGGGTGAGCTGTAGCCCAGGGCCACGAACCGACGTGCGAGCTCGACGCTCCGCTCCTCCATCTTGGGCATGATCTCGGTGGAGAACCGGAGATGATCCTTTTCCTTCTCCGGGTCCGAGGTGTCGATCGTGTAGGCGATCATGGCCAGCGCCGCGGCCTCGGTGACCAGCTCCTCCAGGCGGGACCAGGCCAGGAGCCAGCCCTGCACCGTCCCCGCGTCGAGCGGCCGCTCGAGCAGGTCATCGAAGTAGGGGGCGACATCGTCCCAGGTGGCCTTGGCAAAGGCGGCCGGAGACGGGGGCAAGACTGAGGCGGTCACGCGTGCTCCTGCGAAGGCGTCAGAGTGGAGCGAAGATATAACCGCGGGTGCGCAAGGGTCACAATCCCGGCGGGCGGCGGCGGTGAAAATCCGTGCGCGCCTGAAAGTGCATGCCGAGCTGGAGCAGCGTCGCCTCACTCCTGGCTTGCCCGGTCAGCTGCAGGCTGGTGGGAAGCCCGGCCTCGCCGAAGCCATTCGGCAGGAACAGTGCGGGGGCGCCGCACAGGTTGGCGGCCCCGGCGATGCTGGTCCCGCCCGGATACTCGGGGTAGGCCTGATCGCTGGCGACGCCCACCGGCCAGGCGACCGTAGGAAGAGTCGGAGCCAGGATGGCATCCACCTGCGCCAGGAGTCGGTCCAGCGCGGCCGCCGCGGGGCGGCGCAGGCGAAGCGCGCGCGCGTAGTCGCGAGCCAGGCCCCCTCGCCTGGCGCGTGCGCCGATCGTGGCGCCGGGCTCCACTGCGCCCACGGCGGCAATCGGGCTCCGGGGTTCCCGCGAGTCCGCGAGCTCCGCTTCCAGCACCGCCCCGGCCATCGCGTCGTAGGGGTAGTCCGGCAGGACCAGGTCGTCGATCAGCTCGGCCACATCCCCCAGAATGGCCAGCGCCGACTCGAAGTTTCGCCGAACCTCGGGCTGGGTCCCGTCGAGAGTGCCGCGCAGGATCCCCAGCCGATAGCGCCGGACGCTCGGCGCCATGGGCGCCTGGAACCGTCGGGCCAGGGCGGAGGGATCGTGGGGGTCGGCTCCCGCCGTGGCCGCGAGCACCAGCCCGCAGTCCTCGGCGGTCTGCGCCAACGGGCCCAGCTTGTCCATCGTCCGGCTGAGCGTCCGAGCTCCGTGCCGGCTCACCCGGCCGAAGGTGGGACGAAGGCCGGTCACCCCGCAGAAGGCGGCCGGGTACTGGATCGAGCCCCAGGTCTCGGAGCCCAGCGTGAACGGCAGAAGCCCCGCGGCCACCGCCGTCGCCGA
>DASSMN010000156.1:0-3699 GCA_035688885.1 Gemmatimonadales bacterium | reverse complement strand
GGCCGCATCACTTACGTTACAGCCAGTACGCGACTTAGCGCCATCGGCGAGAGAGGCCCCGTGCGCTAAGTCCTGCCAAGGCTCGCTCGGTAAGGTGTGAACCTGCTGGGCGCTCAGAGGGTGTCCGCCGGGCTCCGCACGCCCAGGCCGCCACGGTTGAGGACGTGGGTGTAGATCATCGTGGTCCGCAGATCGCGGTGGCCCAGGAGCTCCTGAACGGTCCGAATGTCGTAGCCGGACTCGAGGAGATGGGTGGCAAAGGAGTGGCGCAGGGTGTGGCAGTGGGCAGGCTTGGCGACGCCGCTGGCGCGAACCGCCTGCCGGAAGGCGCGCTGGATGACGGTGGGATGGAGATGCTGGCGAGGGTGGCCTTCCCCTCGAGTGGCCGGGAATACCCACTGCCACGCCCACTCTCGGCCCGCCCCCGGATACTTGGCAGCCAGGGCCCCTGGGAGCTCGACGGACCCCGCTCCCGCCGCGATCGCCCGGTCGTGAAGACGGCGCACGGCCTCGAGGTGAACGCGCAGCGCCGAGGTGAGAGAGGCAGGCAGGACGGTGACCCGGTCCTTCTCTCCCTTGCCGCCTCGCACCGCGATCTCGTTGAGCCCGAAATCGATGTCCTTGACCCTCAGCTGCAATACCTCGAGGAGGCGCATGCCGGTGCCGTACAAGAGCCGCGCAACGAGCTGGGGCACACCGTGCATCTGGGCGAGAACGGCGCGGACTTCGTCCCTGGTGAGGACGACGGGCATGCGCCGCGGCTGCTTGGCCCGCACGAGGTCGGCAATCCACGCGACTTTGCTGCCCAGGACCTCCCCGTACAGGAAGAGGAGGGCGGCCAGGGCCTGGTTCTGGGTGGACGCACTGACCCTCCGTCTGACGGCGAGGTCGGTGAGAAACGCCGACACCTCAGCGCTGCCGAGCTCCGCGGGATGGCGCAGGGCGTGAAACCGGACGTAGAGCTGGATCCAGCGGACGTAGGCCTGCTCGGTCCGTCGGCTGTAGTGCCGCAGTCGCAGGGCGAAACGCACCCGGGTGAGGAGCTTGGGATCGCGCGACTCGCGCGTGGGGGCGAGAGGAGGGCCGGAAGCGGTCATCCCTCACTCTAGTGCGGGTCGAGAGGGAGGCAATGGCAAAAAAACGCGGTGGCGATGGGTGGGACGAAATGTTATCGTAGCCGCACGACGATGACCAAAGCCCGTCTGGCCACTCTGGCCACCGCCGCCACGATGGCCGCCCGCCTGCTGGTCGCCCAAACACCGGAATCGCTGGCCCAGATCCCCGTGATCCCGGGCTCACGCCACGATTCAAGAGGGGAAGCGCTACTGCATCTGTCCCGGGAAACGGACACGGTGCACCTGTATCGGATCGCGGCGTCGATCGAAGAAGTATTCAAGTGGTACCACTACCAGCTCGGCGGAGAATCTGGTGAGCCGCTGGATTCGCCCACGGTCGCGGTCTCCGGCATCTCCCCGATCCAGTACCACGTGGAGTTCCACGAGTTCAAGGACGTCTGCGCCGATTCGACGGGCGCGACGGTGCAGACCGCGGACTCCGGCACAGCGTGCCAGAAGTGGCTGCGCGGCAAGGACAAGCGCCGCGCCCTGGCGCTGTCCCGCCTGCCCTGGGACCGAGGTCAGTGGGTGGAAAACGTGAAGTTCACCTGGTTCTGCCGCGACGCGGACGGGACGCTGCGCCGCCTGCGCGTGGAAATCCGCGACATCGGGCTGAAACCGGACTGGAAGTACTACACGCCCCTGGGCCTGGTGCGGATCGAGAGCGTGGCGCTCAACGCGCCCTGACCCTTCCCTCTTCCCCCTTCCCCCTTCCCCCTATTGTTGTTTCCGAGCTGTCCGTAGTTCCGGCGCCGCCATGACCTTCACGGTGTCGCCCTTCCCGGTGACGAGTCGCCGATGGTAGTCGATCTGCCCGAGATGGTACCCGAGATGGGCGACGAGATGGACGAGCCACTCACCGGTGACGAAGCTGTGTCCCGCGATCTGCTCGGGATACTCGCCGGCCATCACAGCATCATCGGCCTTGGCCAGTCCCCGCTCGGCAGCGACCACAGCGGCCTGAACCTGGGCCGCAATCTCGGCGCGCGGGACGTCACGCCGGCTGAACTCGGCGTTGCGATCGCGCACATAACCGCTGCCGCCCAGGACGGCGCCGAAGAAGTGCTGGACGTTGCCGCACAGATGGAGCGCCAGGGTCCCGCCTGAATTGGCGATGCCCGGCGGCGTTTTCCATAGGCTGGCATCGTCCGGATAGGCCTCGACCTCACGCCCCAGGGCCTTCAAGTCCCGCACGATCGCACCCACGAGATAGTCGCTCAGCACGTGATCCTCCAAAGTGTTGTGTCGGTCAAACGCTGAAACCAGAAGACGGGTTCCGCGCGCTCCGTGCAAGCAGGCTCACGCCCGGGGATGAAACTGGCGGTGGACGGAGCGCAAATAGTCGCGGTCCACGTGAGTATACAACTGGGTGGTGGCCAGATCGGCATGGCCGAGCATCTCCTGGACCGCGCGCAGATCGGCCCCACCCTCGAGGAGATGGGTGGCGAAGGTGTGGCGCAGGGTATGGGGCGAGACACGCTTGGCGATGCCGGCACGTTTGGCCGCCTGCCGAATGACGCCCCAGGCTCCAACACGGCTCAGCGGGGTGCCGCGGGCGTTGAGAAACAGGATACCGCGGGACTTGCCCCGGTCGAGACCAGGCCTGATCTCCCGCGCGTAGAGCGCCACGGCGCCGAGGGCGCGCCGCCCCACGGGGACGAGCCGCTGCTTGGATCCCTTGCCGAAGAGTCGAGCCAGGCCCTCCTCGTACAGGACGTCCTGGAGGCTGACGCCGACGACTTCGGAGACGCGCGCCCCGGTGGCATAGGCGAACTCGAGCAGCGCACGGTCGCGGATGCCGAGGGGGGTGTCGGGGGTGGGCGCGGCGAGGAGGCGGTCGATCTCCGGCGCGGTGAGCACGGTGGGGAGGGTGCGCCAACGCTTGGGGGACTCGAGGCGCTCGCTGGGGTTGCTGATGGCATGTCCCTCCCCGACGAGAAAGCGAAAGTAGCCGCGAATGGCCGAGATCTGGCGATGGATGGTGGCCGGGGAGAGGCCGACGTCCTTCAAGGCGTAGACGAACTCGCGCAGCAGCGCGGGGGTGAGCCGGTCGGGCTGGTCGATCCCCAATCCGGCGGCATGGATCGCGAGGCGGCGCACGTCGCGCAGATAGCTCTCGACGGTGTGGCGGCTCGATCCCGCCTCGAGCGCCAGGTAGTCGCGGAACTGCTCGAGGCGAAAGGCCCGGGGAATGTCTACTGCTTCAGCCGCCGGTAGCTCCATCGCACGAACAGGAGGATGAGGACGACGGCGACCACGCCGAGCACGAGGTTGGCCCGGGCGAGGACGCGGGTGACCAGGTCGAAGTTGGTGCCCAAGGTGGCGACGAGGAAGGTCAGGGTGCCATAGTACAAGGCCGACGCGGCGGCCATCGAGAGAATAGCCCGGGCCGCGGGGACCCGGGCGACGCCCGCAAAGGGCGGCACCACGGCGCGCCACACGGGGAGCAGCCGGGAGACGAATATCCCCCACGTGCCGTGGCGCGCGTAGGCCTCCTCGATGTGCGCCAGGGTGCTCTCCGACAGGAGCCGGCGGCCGATCCGGCCCGTGAAGAAGGCCCGGCCGTACCGGCGCCCGACGGCAT
>DASSMN010000063.1:0-9166 GCA_035688885.1 Gemmatimonadales bacterium | reverse complement strand
CGCCCGGCGACTCCATTCGCCTGGGCTACTACCCGCTCGACCTGACCAGCTCGATCCGGGTGCGCGATACGACGCACGCCTCCGGCAAGTTCAACGCGCTGCTCACCGGGGTCGATTCCGTCACCGGCGTGGTCGTGATTCGGGTGACGCCTTCCTCGCTGGTGCCGCCTCCGATACCGGTGCCGCCTCCGAACCGGCCCGCGCCTGCCCGCCCCCGGGCTGCGGAGCGCCGCGACCCCTTGCGGGCCATCCTTCCGATTCACTGATGACCCTCGCCGACCAGCCGCCGCCGCCACCGGCACAGCCTGTCCCGTCCGTGCCCGCGTCCCCGTCATCGCCAGGGGCGCGGCCGCGGGCCGCCGGTATCGGACTGCCGGTCGGACCGATCCTGTTGCTGCTGGTGCTGGTGGCCGCCGCGGCCGCTGGCGTGCTGGTCCTGCTCCGTCCGCGCATGGATTTCCGCAACGGGCTGGCGGGGCCGGTGCGACTGGTCGTCGGAGAAGAGCCCGCTCGGCTCGTGCCGGCGGGGAGCGCGGTGAAGGTGGCGGTCCCTCGCGGAAAAACCACCGTCGTGCAGTGGGAGCTGCAGCGTCCGCTCTCCGCCGATGCGAGGCCGATGGGCGAGACGGTGCGGGGATCGCAGGTCTTGCGGGATCCGTCGGGGACGACCGCCGTCCGCGCCGTGCCTCGGCCCGACGATACGGCCTATTTCGCGCCGCTCATCACCAACGCCTCGACCAAGCCATTGCGGGTGACGGTGAACGCAGGTCTGCTAGGGGCGGTAGACTGCGGGTGCGCCGTCCGGCCCGGGGCACGGCGAGTCTTCATCGGATACTACCGCCTGTTTCAGAACAGCACGGTTCAGGCCCGGACCATGGGCGCGGGGGCCGGCGCGGGCTCGGCGACGTTCCGCGGGCTTGGCCCGCAGGTCGCCGCGCCGGACGGCGCGGTGGGACTTCGCTTCGAGGACAAGGATCTCCGCTGACGCGGGGTCCGGGTCAGGACTTCTTCCGCTTCACCCGCAGGACGCTCCCCGGGGTAACCGCGGCGAACCCGTACTTCTCCCGCAGCTGGTCCACGGCCACCGACAGATCGCGCAGCCGTCGGCGCGCCGGCGGCTCGAACAGGTCCGCTTCGGCGGCGGCGCCCAGGTTGGTGGCGGCGACTCCGATGAGGCGCACGCCCCGGTCCCGTCCCCGCACCTCGTCGAATGCTGCCCGGAACAGGTCCCGCGCCGCGCCGAACAGCTCGGCGTCCAGATCGGTGGCGATCTCGAAGGTGTGCCGCCGGGTGACCGTACGGAAATCGTCGTGCCGCAACTTGAGCGCGACCGTGCGGGCCACCAGGTGCTCGTCCCGCAGCTGTCCCGCCACGCGGGCGGTCAGGAGCGAGAGGGTGGCTTCGAGCTGCTCCGGATCGCGGAGATCGCGCGACAGGGTGGTCTCGCGGCTCACCGAGCGCGGCAGCCGGTCCGCGTGCAGGGTGGTGCCGCCGTAACCGTGGGCGCGGCGCTTGAGCGCCCGGGCGTCTCCGCCGATCAGCCGCTCGAGCGCGGCTTCGTCCATCTGCTGCACCTGCCACACGTCCACCAACCCCAGCTCGGCCCAGCGATCCGCGGTCTTGGGGCCGACCCCGGGCATCGCCCGGAGCGCCAGGCCGGCGAGGAAGCCCTCCTCCCAGCCGGCCCGGACTTCCATCAGGCCCCGCGGCTTGGCCGCGTCGGAGGCGAGCTTGGCGATCATCCGGTTGGGACCGATGCCGATGCTGCAGTCGAGGCCGGTCTGATTCCCGACCGCGTCGCGCAGCTGCTCGGCCACCGGCAGCAGCGAGTGCGGGAACAGCCGCTCGGTCCCGCCGAAGTCGAGATAGGCCTCGTCCAGTGACGCCATGACCACGGTGGGGCTGAACTGCTCCAGCACTCCCCGGACCGCCCGCGACGCGTCGCGGTAGTCGGGGAACGAACCCTGGAAGAAGGTGGCCTGGGGGCAGAGCCGCACCGCCTGGGCGATGGGCATCCCGGCGTGAATGCCGAATCGCCGGGCACCGTACGACGCCGACTGCACCACGCCGCGCTGGTCCCGCCGCCCGCCCACCACCAGCAGCTCCAGCTCTCGCAGCTCGGGATGCCGCTGACGGCAGACTTCGACGAAGAACGCGTCGAGATCGACATGGAGAATGCGCGCGCCCATGTTCTCAACTTAGCGACCCCGCTAGCTTTCGCCGGTCCTCGCTCGCCCGCTCGCGCTCCCGAAAGGCTTCGCTCGATGCACGTCGGGTTCCTCGGCCTCGGCGCCATTGGCGCACCCATGGCGGCGCACCTCGCGCGCCGCGGCGGGCTCACGGTCTGGAATCGGACCGCCGCGCGCGCGAGCGAATTCGCGGCGCGACACGGCGCGAGGGCCGTGGCCACGCCGCGCGAGGCCGCGGCCGGGGACGTCGTGGTCACCTGCCTCAGCACGTCGGCCGACGTGGCATCGTTGCTGGACGGACCCGATGGTCTCCTGGCCGGGCTCCGCCCCGGCGCGCTGCTGCTCGACTGTACCTCGGGCGACCCCGCCACGTCCCGCCGGATCGCCGCGCGGCTGGCGGAGCGTGGAGTCGACTTTGCCGACGCGCCGGTGAGCGGCGGCACCAACGGAGCTGAAGCCGGGACGCTGACCGTGATGGTCGGCGCGGAGCCGGTTGTTTTCCAGCGGGCGCGTCCGGTGCTGGAGGCGTTCAGCCGTCGCGTCGAGCACGTGGGGCCGGTTGGCGCCGGGGACGCGCTCAAGGCGGTGAACAACGCGTTCCTGGCACTCAATATCCTCGCGCTGGGCGAGGGCCTGGTGGCGCTGGCCAAGGTGGGCGTCGCGCCCCGGGTCGCGCTGGACGTGATCAACGCCTCGAGCGGGCGCTCCTTCGTCAGCGAGGTGCTGGTGCCCGAGCGGGTCCTGACCCGGACCTGGCCACGCGCCTTTCGCCTCGCGCTGCTGGACAAGGACGTGGCGATCGCCGTCGGCCTCCTGGCCGAGGCCGGCGTGGCGGCGCCGCTCGTCGAGCGGGTCTCGTCCCTGCTCGAGCAGGTGCGCGCGACGCTCGGCGAGGCCGCCGACTATCTGGATCCGATTCGCCTGAGCGAGCAGCAGGTCGGCGTGGAGCTGCGCGGCTGATGCCCACTTGCCGCCATGCACCGCTGTCCTCAGTTTCCGTCCACCCGCCCGAATCGAGCGCATGAGCGACTGGGGAATCACCACCAAGGTGCCTGCCGAGGTCGTCCTCGCCGAGGGGATCGCGCTCTCGGGCGACCTGCACTTGTACGCGCGCACCACGTACCCACCCGGCCCGGAAACGCCGCTCGAGATGCTCAACCGCGCCGACACCTTCTTCGCGCTCACGATCGACGGCGGCGGGGTGACCTTCGTGCCCAAGAGCCAGGTGGTGGTGGTGTCCTGCGCCGGCGCCGCCCCGGTGCTGGACCCGGACCGGGCGTCGGCGGCGCGTCAGGTCGAGCTCCAGGTGGTGGTCCAGGGCGGGGCGGAGTACCGCGGCCGGGCGTCGCTCGAGCTGCACCCCTCGCGCAGCCGGAGCCTCGACTACCTGAACGGCGCGGGGCTGTTCTTCGCGCTGGCGAGTGACGAGGTCAGCTGGTACATCAACAAGGCGCGGGTCCGGTACGCGCGTCCCCTCGACTGAGAACTGCCTGTGGCTCGGCTCGATCGTCTCATTCAAGTCCTGCATGACCAGCGCGCGGACGCGCTCCAGCTGGCCGTCGGCAAGCCCGCCGCGCTGGTCACCAACGGCGCCGCCCGTCCCCTGACCAAGGACCCGCTCACCGACGGCCAGATCCTCACGCTGGTCCGGGAGGTGGCCGACCCGGCCGCCGCGCCGAGACTCGGCGGCAGGGAGCCGGTGAGCTTTCCCTATGCCGCGCCGAGCGGGCAGGTGACCGTGGCGGTTACCGCGGGGGCGGCGGGGCCGGTGGTCGAGGTCCGCGCCCAGCCCCCGGCCGGCGCCTCTCCGGGGCCGACCGGCGCCGGCGGCCGGAGCGCCGCCGAGCTCGCCGACGCCCGCGCGGCCATGGACGATCTGTTCCGCCTCCTGGTGGACGCGGGCGCCTCCGACCTGCATCTCCGATCGGGCGAGCCGCCGCTGCTCCGCCACCACGGAGAGCTGGTCCGCCAGGACCGGCCGGCGCTGTCGGCCGAGCGGCTCGAGACCATGCTGATCAGCATCATGACCCCGCGCGAGATCGCCGAGTTCCGTGAGATCGGCGACACCGACTGGGCCTACGAGATCCCGGACCTGGCCCGGTTCCGCTGCAACGCGGGCCGGGACCGGCACGGGCCCATCGCCGTGTTCCGGGTCATCCCGACCACGGTGCGCACGGTCGACGACATGGGGCTGAGCCGCGAAGTCCAGAACCTCTGCTATCTCACCAAAGGTCTCGTGGTCGTTACCGGCCCCACCGGCTCGGGCAAGAGCACCACGCTCGCGGCGCTGGTGGATCTGATGAACCGGACCCGCAACGATCACATCATCACGATCGAAGATCCCATCGAGTTCGTGCACCAGAGCAAGAAGTGTCTGGTGACGCAGCGCCAGGTGGGGGTCCACACCCGCTCGTTCAAGCAGGCGCTCCGGGCGGCGCTGCGCGAGGATCCCGACATCATCCTGGTGGGCGAGATGCGCGATCTCGAGACCGTCTCGATCGCGATCGAGACGGCCGAGACCGGGCACCTGGTGTTCGGGACGCTGCACACCACGACGGCGGCCTCCACCATCGACCGCATCATCGACCAGTTCCCGCCCGACCGGCAGAGCCAGGTGCGGGTGATGCTCTCGGAATCGCTCCGCGGCGTGATCGCGCAGACGCTGTGCAAGAAGATCGGCGGCGGGCGGGTGGCCGCGCGCGAGATCCTGCTCACCATTCCAGCGGTCTCCAACCTGATCCGCGAGGGCAAGACCTTCCAGATCCCGTCGGTGATGCAGACCAATCGCCGGGCAGGCATGGTGACCCTCAACGACGCGTTGATGGAGCTGGTCGACGCCAAGCAGGTGGAGCCCAAGGAAGCGTACATGAAGGCCGTCGAGAAGGCCGGGTTCGCCGCGGCGCTCAAGGCGAAGCGGTATGACGTCTCCTTCCTCGGCGAGGGATGACGCGGGGCGGACGCCCGCGGGGTCGCCCATCCTCGTTCTGGTCAACCCCCAGGACATCGTCAACATCGCGAGCGCGGTCCGAATCGCGCGGAACTTCGGGATCGAGCGCATGCGGCTCGTGAATCCCGAGGTGTTCGATCCCTGGCGCATCGAGGGGATCGCGCACAACACCGCCGACTTCGTCGCGCGCATCGAGATCATGCCGTCGCTCGAGGCGGCCCTGGCGGACTGCGTCTCGAGCTTCGTGCTGACCGGCCGCGAGCGGGCGGCCAAGCGGCGAACCCTGCGGCCCCGCGAGGCCGCGGCCGAGCTGGTCGGCGAGCTGGCCACCGGGCCGGTGGCGATCGTGGCCGGCCGCGAAGACAGCGGCCTCACCAACGGCGAGCTGGATCTGTGCCGGACGGTCGTCACCATCGCGACCGACCCGACCCACCCGTCGCTCAACCTGGCGCAGGCGGTGGCGATCATGGCCTACGAGGTGTGGAACGCGCGCGGGGGAGAGGCCGTGCCGCTCAAGCCGCCCCGCCGGGCGGCGGCGCCCGCCACGTCCGGGCAGCTCGAGGAGCTGTTCGCCAGCTGGCACCAGGCCCTGTGGGCCATCGACTTCTTCAAGACCCGCCGGTCCGAGAGCGTGATGCGGTCGCTGCGGGAGATTCTCTATCGCGCGGACCTGGACGGCCGCGAGGCCTCGCTGGTGCGGGCGATGGGCATCGAGATCGTGCGCTATCTGCAGCGGGTCGGAGCGCCGCTGGCCGGCGTGCCGCCGCTGACCGGGGACACCGTCGACGATGAGGGGGTATGACGCAAGGACGCTCGAGCGCCTACTGGGCCGCCAACCGCTACAGCGACGAGGCGACCCCTCCGACCCCTACGGCTCCGCTCAAGGAGCTGCCCGCCGCCGCGGCGACCCGCTTCAAGGCGCTGCGCGCGGGTCTGACCGGTCTGGAGGGCGTGGCCGAGACGGTGCGCTACATGGGCACCTCGTGGCGCTGGGCCTGGGAGTACGGAGTCGGCAACCGAAAGCTCTGCTGGGTCCACGTGGTGGGCGCGTCGATCAGCGCGACCTTCACGATGAGCGACGCCGAGGAGGATCGGCTCACCCGGGCCGGCCGGGTGCCCGCGGATATTCGCCGCGCGATCGACGAAGGCCAGCGCACCGGCCCGCTCAAGTGGTGCTGGATGCCGTTGGATGACCGTCGCGCCGTCGACACGTTCCTCCGGCTGGCCGGCCGGAAAGCGGAGTGGCTGGCCGAGCGACCCGCCCCTCAGCGGGCGCCCCAGCTCCGGCCCCGCCGGCGGCCCCCGGACGATTCCGAGTGATCCGGTCGGATTAGGGTCAGCGCCGGGTTGTGTAGGCGCAAGCGGCGAATATACTTCGGCGCGCCTGTGGCGGACCGCGTTTCGGCTCTCGCGAACACTCGGTAAGGTCTCTTTCACCGTGCAGGATCGATCATGCGTACGTTGGCTCTCGTGGTCGGGGGCGTCGCCGCCTCTGGGATTGCGGCTGTGCTCGCATTCGGAGGCGCGCCCACCCAGGCGCAGCAGGCGAAAGGCGCCGCCGACTCGATCACGGCCCCGGCCATCAGCGACACCGGAGCGCTGAAGGGACCGCGCCAGCCGATCTTCTTCCGTCACGACATTCACGCCGGCCAGTTCAAGATGCAGTGCCAGTACTGCCACTACTCGGTGGCGGTCTCCCCCGAGCCCGGCATCCCGTCGCTGCAGACCTGCATGGGGTGCCACCTGGTCGTGTCCGGCAGCGACAGCGGCGCCAAGGCCGAGATCAAGAAGCTGCGCCAGGCGTGGACCGACAAGAAGCCGGTCGAGTGGGTTCGGGTGCACATGATCGCGCGGCATGCCCACTTCCCGCATCAGCGGCACATCAAGGCTCTCGGTCCCAACGCCTGCACCACCTGCCACGGCGACATCGACCGCATGCCGCAGGTTTTCAAGGTGAACAACGTGAACAACATGGGCTTCTGCATCACCTGCCACATCGAGCGGAAGGTCGCGCGCGACTGCTCCTTGTGCCACTACTGATGATGGCGAGGAACCGCGATGTCTGAGGTCGATCGTCCGAGCGGGATGGATCGCCGCAAGTTTCTGACGGTGCTGGGCGCGACCAGCGGTGGCGCGCTGGCGCTCTCGGGCTGCTCGACCAGCAAGGTCGAGAAGCTGGTGCCCTATCTGGTGCAGTCGGAAGATCAGATCCCGGGGCTGGCCACCTGGTACGCGAGCACCTGTACCGAGTGCGAGGCCGGCTGCGGGGTGCACGTGCGCACCCGGGAGGGTCGCGCCGTCAAGCTCGAGGGCAATCCCGAGCATCCGGTCAACCAGGGCAAGCTGTGCTCGCGCGGCCAGGCAGCGCTGCAGGGGCTGTATAACCCCGGGCGCATCAAGGGGCCCATGGCTCGGCAGCCCAACGGCACGTTTGCCGAGATCACCTGGGATGACGCCATCGGCCGGCTGGCGGCCAAGCTGGGGGCCGCGGGCGGCAAGGTGGCCGTCCTGAGCGGCGCCGGCCCCGGCACGTTCTCCGATTTCCTGGCGGAGTGGACCACGGCCCTGGGCGGCAAGGTCACCCGCTGGACGCCATTCGATCACGAGCCGGTGCGCGCGGCCAACCGGCGGGTGTTCGGCCTCGATCAGCTCCCGGCTCACGATTTCGGCGCGGCCCGGTACATCATCTCCTTCGGCGCCGATTTTCTGGATACCTGGCTCTCGCCCACCGAAAACCAGCGCGGTTTCGCCGACGCGCACGGCTTTGCCGATGGTCAGGTCGCCAAGTTCGTCTACGCCGGCCCCCGGCGCGACCTCACCGGGCTCAACGCCGACGAGTGGCTCCCGGTGCGACCCGGCACCGAGACCGCGCTGGTGCTGGCCATCGCCAACGCGGTGGCCGCGGCGAACGGTGCGCCGGCGGCGGTTACCGAGGCGCTCGCCAAGTACACCCCGGCCATGGCCGCCGAGGAGACCGGCGTTCCGGCCGATCGGATCGTGCGGGTGGCGCGCGAGTTCGCCGCCGCGAAGCCGAGTCTGGCGGTGGCGGGCGGCATCGGCGCCCAGCACGGCGGCGCGGCCGACCTCTGTGCCGCGGTCAACCTGCTCAACTACGTGGCCGGCAACATCGGCCAGACGGTCAAGTTCGGCGCCGACCTCGCCTCGGCCGACGGATTCGCCGGCCTCAGCCAGCTGGCCGCGGCGATGGACGGCGGGCAGGTGGCCGTGTTGCTGGTGCACGAGGCCAACCCGGTCTACACGCTGCCCCAGGCGTCCGGGTTCGCCGCCAAGCTCAAGAAGGTGCCGTTCAAAGTCTCCACCGCGCTGTTCCTCGACGAGACGGCGGCGCAGTGCGACCTGCTGCTCCCCCAGCACCACGCCCTCGAGCGGTGGGACGACCTGGCGGCCAGGGCCGGCGTCCGGAGCCTGATGCAGCCCGTGATGGAGCCGGTGTTCGATACCCGCGCCCCCGGCGACATCCTGCTGCTCGCGGCCAAGAAGGCCGGCGGAGCGCTGGGCAAGTTCACCGATGCCAGCTGGGAGGCCCGGCTCCGCGGTCGGTGGCAGGCGCTGGCGACGGAGCGAAAGGCCGCCAACGCCGACGACTTCTGGCGCGCCGCGCTTCAGCGGGGCGGCGTGTTCGACGAGCCGCCCGCGCCGGCGGCCGTGAGCCTGGCGGGGTCGCCCGGCGAGATCGGCTACACCAGGCCGACCTTCGAAGGCAACGGCAGCTTCGTGTTCCTGGCCTACCCGCACGGGCTGCTGCACGACGGGCGCGGCACGAACAAACCGTGGCTGCTCGAGAATGCCGACCCGGTCACCAAGATCACCTGGCATCACTGGGTCGAGGTGAGTCCCGGGACGGCGCAGGCGCTCAACGTCCAGGACGGCGAGATCCTGCGGCTCACGTCGCCGCACGGCACGCTGGAGGGCCCCGCCTACATCCACCCGGGCCTCCGGGACGACACGGTGGCCATGCCGCTCGGCTTCGGCCATACCGAATACGGCGCCTTCGCCAAGGGACGCGGAG
>DASSMN010000570.1:0-6796 GCA_035688885.1 Gemmatimonadales bacterium | reverse complement strand
GGCCGGGGCACGACGCCGCGCGGCTGGTATTTCACGAGCCGTTCTGGCAGCTCGGCGGCATGGCGGTGTTCCTTCACGATGGTGAGGCGTGCCGATTGGAGTACGCGGTCGTGTGCGATGCCGCCTGGCACACCCGTCACGCGTGGGTGGCCGGCTGGCTCGGCTCGCGCCGCATCCGTCTCGACGTGCTGGCCACGGCGGACCGCCGCTGGCATCTGGAGGGACGTCCCTGCGTCGAGCTGGACGGCTGCGCGGACGTGGATCTCGCGTTCAGCCCGTCCACCAACCTCCTGCCTATCCGGCGCCTCTCGCTCGCGCCCGGCCAGCAGGCAACCGTGCGGGCGGCCTGGCTCTCCTTCCCGGGCTTTGCGTTGGAGCCGCTGGAGCAGAGCTATCGTCGGACCGGGCCCGCCACCTACCGGTACGAGACCGCCGGCGGCGCCTTCGCCACCGACCTCGAGGTGGACGCGGACGGGTTCGTTCGACGCTATGGCGGCAGATGGGAGCTGGTGGAGACCATCGCGTGAGCCGGCCCCGGGCTCTGGTCCTCCTGGCGGCGCTGGCGGGCTCGAGCTGCGCCGGCCCGCGGGTTGCCGCCCCGAGCCCCGCGACGGCGCTCTGCGCCGTCGGTGATACCGCGCTGGTGCGCGACCTGGTCTATTTCGGACGCAACCGTCCCGATGGCGGCACGGTGAGTGACGCCGAATGGCTCGAGTTTCTGGACTCGGTGGTGACGCCGAGTTTTCCCAGCGGCTTCACGGTCGTGGAGGGCACCGGACAGTGGAAGGGGCAGAGCGGGGCGGTCGAGCGCGAGCGCTCGGCGATCATCACCTTCCTGCACACGGGCAGCGTGGCCGACCGCAACCGGGTGGCCCAGGTGGCCGGCGCGTACAAGCGCCGGTTCCATCAGGAAGCGGTGCTGCGGGAGCGCATCCCCGCCTGCGCCCGCTTCGAGTAGCCCCATGAGCACCGCCGCCTCGCCCACGGCCCCGCCCATCCGGATCCGGCCCGGGACGCCGGCGGATGCGCCGGTCATCGCCCGCCATCGGGCCGGCATGTTCCGAGACATGGGCCAGGTGACTCCCGAGGCGTACGACGCGCTCGTCGCCGTAGCCGAGTCGCGGCTCCGTGAGACGCTGGCGAGCGGCGAGTACGTGGCCTGGCTGGCCCTCGCGCCGGAGGACGAGGCGGTGATCGGCGGCGCCGGCGCCCAGCGGCGTCTCGCGTTTCCCCACCCCCACCGGTTCGAGGACGGGACCGTGGGCGTCAGTGAGGGGCGTCATGCCATCGTCCTCAATGTGTACACCGAGCCCGCGTGGCGCCGCCGCGGAGTGGCCGAAGCGCTCATGCGGCAGGTGATCCGGTGGGCGGAGGCGGAGCGGCTCGATCGCCTGGTGCTGCACGCCTCCGACGAGGGCCGCCCGCTGTACCAGCGCCTTGGCTTTGCCGCCACCAACGAGATGCGGTTTCAGGGCCCGCTTGGCGGTGGGCGTCCGCTGTAGACGGGGCCGACGCTGCCTGCCTTGCACATACCAACCATCCACCCTCCGAGAGATCCTATGCTGCACCAGTCCGATCCCGAAAGCCCGCCGGCCCCCCTCTACGATCCGGTCACCGAGCGGCTGCTTCGCGCGCGCACCATCATCATCAGCGGGGAGATCACCCAGCGCCTGGCGTCCACCGTCTCGAGCCAGCTCCTGGCGCTGGCCGCCGAGTCCGATGCCGATATCACGATGTTCATCAACTCGCAGGGCGGCCACGTGGAGGCCGGCGACACGATCCACGACCTGATCCGCTTCGTTCGGCCGAAGACCCGGATGATCGGCACCGGGTGGGTGGCGAGCGCGGGCGCCCTGATCTACGTGGCCGCGCCGCGGGAGCGCCGCTTCTGCCTGCCCAATACCCGGTTCCTGCTGCACCAGCCCGCGGGCGGCGCCGGTGGGTCCGCCAGCGACATCGATATCGAAGCGCGGGAGATCCTCCGCATGCGTGACCGGCTGAATCGCATCTTCTCCCGGGAGACCGGCCAGCCGCTCGAACGGATCGAGGAGGATACCCACCGGAACTTCTGGCTGGGCGCGGAGGCGGCGCTCCGCTACGGGCTGGTGGGCCGGATCATCGAGCGGGCGACCGACCTGGATACCTGACGTGCCTGAGATCAGAGTGTCGGCATCGTCCATCGTCGGCGCGCCGGCGCCGGTGGTGTACGGCATTCTCGCGGACTATCGCGAGGGCCATCCCGCCATCCTGCCGCCGCGGTACTTCGATGGTCTCGAGGTGGAGAGCGGGGGCCGCGGCGCGGGCACCCGGATCCGGTTCCGCATGCGCGCGTTCGGCGCGATGCGGAGCGTCCGGGCTGACGTGACCGAGCCGGTGCCGGGACGCGAGCTGGTCGAGACCGACATGGCCACCGGCGCGGCCACCCGCTTTCTGGTGGAACCGGTGAGGGATGGGCGCGCGTCCCGGGTCACCTTCGAGACCAGCTGGCGGCGAGCCGGCATCGGCGGCTGGGCCGAGCGCTGGATCGCGCCCGCCTACCTCCGCAAAGTGTACCGCGCGGAACTGGCGCTGCTCGAGGAGGCTGCGCAGGCCCGGGTCCCGCCGCACAGCGCCGAACGTTGAGCCCCACCCGCCGTCCCACCGTCGCCACCATCGGGTACCAGGCGGCGACCGTGCCCTCGTTCCTTGCCGCCCTGGCCGAGGCCCGAGTCGAACTGCTGGTGGACGTGCGGGCCGTGGCCAGCTCCCGTCGGCCCGGGTTCAGCAAGTCCCGCCTGGTCGGTAACCTGGCGGAGGCCGGCATCGCCTACGTGCATCTGCGCGGGCTGGGCACACCGGCGGCCGGCCGCGCCGCGGCGCGCGCCGGCCGCCCCGGTCGGATGCGCTCCATCTTCCTGGAGCATCTCCGCACCCACGGCGCTCAGGCGGAGCTGGGCGAGCTCGCGGAGCTCGTGCGGGGCGGGCGGCGCGTCTGCCTGCTGTGCTTCGAGGCCGATCCCGCACACTGTCACCGCACGCTCGTGGCGGACGCGCTGGCCGAGCGCGTGCCCATCGAGATTCGCCACCTCCATCCCCACGACACCCCGTCGTAGCCTCTGGCGGCCTCGGGACCGCGCGCTACCTTCGAGGCTGCTCATGACCGCCCTGCCGATTTCGCCGCACCTCGTACGCCGGCCCGCGAGCCTCTCCAGGCTGCCGGCCATCGCGGCGCCGACCCCGCACGCGAGCGTGGTTCGCCGCCGGGGAGGCACGCGCTGAAAGCGCTTGCGATCGCGTTTGCCCTCCTGAGCCTGCTGTTCGCGGCGCTCGCCGTGAACGAGTGGAGCGACGCGGACGACGACGGCCCCCGCGGGTCCCGCGAGGGCGGCGCCATCGGCGGCCTCCTGCTGCTGCTCATCTCGGGGCTATCGCTCGCCATCCTCTGGATCGGTGCGACCGAGCTGGGATGGCCGCGCAATCGGACCGTGTGGGTCGGGATGGGCTCGTTCCTGGCGCTGGTGACGCTGGCCCGGCCGTGGTGGTTCTGGGAGAATTACCGCGCTCGGTGGCTGCGCGGCCTCATCGGCGACGAGCCCACGGCCGGCCTGTACCTGGTCATCGCGGCGGCGATGATCTGGGTCGGCCTGTTCACCGAGTGGATCTTCGGACCGCAGTGAACCGCTTCCTACTGCGGCGAGATCGCCCAGGTCAGCTGGTCGCCCGGGTGGACCGTGAAGGCGTCGCTGATTTCCGGAGTGCCAGACGGCTTGGGCCGGGCCTCGAACTGGATGATCCCCGAGCCGGCGATGAACGACGGGGGGATCTTGATTCGGGTCTCCTGCTTGGAGGGGGCGAACCCGAGGCGCACCACCGCGTCGCGCTGGTGCACGTAGATATCCATGTCGTACGCGGCCTGATTGTCGATCGTCACGGCGGCGCTCTGGGTGTCGGCACTCCGGGTGTCGGCGGCGCCCGCCGGCGGGTTCGACGCGCACGCGAGTGAGCCGAGCAGCGGGAACAGGAGGAGGGCGGTGCGGAACGCGGGCATATCGAGCCTCGAAGGTTACTTTGAGTGAACGCTATACCCCCGGCGACGTCAGATGGAAGGAGCCATGCCGAAGGACCCTGCCAGGCTGGATCGGCCCGCCCGCATCGGGCAGATCGCCATCGGCGTTGCCGACCTGGACCGGGCGGTGGCCTGGTACGCCGACGTGCTCGGCCTGCCGTTGCTGTTCCGCGCGCCGCCCGGGCTCGCATTTTTCGACTGCGGCGGGGTGCGCCTCATGTTGGGCCGCCCCGAGCCGCCGGACAGCGAGCTCCGTACCAGCGTGGTGTATTACCAGGTGACGGACATCCACGCCGCGCATGCGGGGCTGCGGTCCCGCGGCGCGGCGCTGGTGGACGAGCCGCACCTCGTCGCCCGGCTTCCCGACCACGATCTCTGGATGGTTTTTTGCCGCGACTCCGAAGGCAACCTGCTCGGGTTGATGAGCGAGGTCAGGCCCCCCGCCTGAGCCGCCGATGACCGAAGCCGAGGCGCAGGACTTCGCCCAGGAATGGATCGAGGCCTGGAACAGCCACGACCTCGAGCGAATTCTCGACCACTATACCGAGGACGTCGAGGTTACCTCCCCGATGGTGGAGGCCGTGCTGGGACCCGGGCGCATGACGGTGCGCGGAAAGCCGGCGTTGCGGAGCTACTGGGGCACGGCCCTGGAGCGCTACCCCGAGCTCCGCTTCGTGCTGTACCGGGCCTATGCCGGCACTCACAGCGTCGTGCTGCACTACCACAGCATTCAGGGCCTGGTGGCCGCCGAGTGCATGGAGCTCGACGCCGAGGGCCGTGTTTCCCGGGTGCTGGCCCACTATGCCCTCGGCCCCGATCCCGCCGCGGCCTGACCTGGTCGTGTGCGACCTGGCGGGCACCACGATCTACGATCGGGGTGAGGTCCCGGCCGCGTTCGAGCAGGCGCTCCGCGAGACCGGACTGACATTCGATGCGGCGGAGGTGAGCGCCTGGCGCGGCGCCAGCAAGCGGGAAGTGGTGGGCCGGCTGGTCGCCCGCCGGGACGGCGCTGCCGACGGTGCGGTCGATCGGGTGTACCGCCGATTCCGCGAGCTGCTCCTCCGGCAACTGGCGGCCGCCGGACCGCTCTCACTTCCCGGGGTGCACGAGACCCTGATCCGTCTCAAGGCCGATCGATGCCGGCTGGCGGTCACCACCGGATTCGACCGGGACGTGGTCGAGACCGTCCTCGCCGGGGTGCCCTGGACCGAGCTGCTGGACGCCCGGGTGAGCGGCGATGACGTGCCGCAAGGACGTCCGGCCCCGTTCATGATCTTTCGCGCGATGGAGCAGTGCGGGGTGGTGGATGTGCGGCGGGTCGCGGTGGTCGGCGACACCCGGCTCGATCTCGAGGCCGCCTGGAATGCCGGCGCCGGCTGGCGGATCGGGGTGCTGACCGGCGCCCACGATCGTGCCACGCTGGCGGCCGCGCCGCACACCCACTTGTGCGACGCGATCACCGCGCTGCCTTCCCTGTGGGGTCAGTGACGGTCTGAACCGTCACCGTGGGCGAGGTGCGCAAGGTCTGCAGCACGACGCAGTAGCGCTCGGTCAGCTTCTCCAGCGTGGCGAGCTGGTCCGCGCTGGCGTCGGTGTCCAGGGTGAAGCGGAGTCGGATGGTCTGAAAGCCCACCGGTGCGTCCTTGGCTACCCCCAGCGTCCCCCGGAAGTCCAGATCGCCCTCGGCGTGCACCGCGCCGCCCCGGACCGGGATCGCCAGCGCGGTCGCGACCGCCCGCAGGGTGACTCCCGCGCACGCCACTAGCGCTTGCAGCAGCAGGTCGCCTGAGCACGCCAGGAGGCCGGTTCCGCCCGTGGCGGGGTGGAGCCCGGCCTCGACCAACGCGCGGCCGGTGTCCACGTGGCAGCTGACGGCCGTCGCATCCAGCCGCCCGTCGGCCTCGAGAGTGACCATCGCGCGCTCGGGCGCAGTGCGATACGCTTCCTTCAGCGGGGCTTGCAGGGCTCGCAGCTCGTCGGACTGCACGGGAACTCCCTCCGTGGGTTGGTCCGAACGCTAGACCGGCCGCCGCCAAACGCCAACACCCGCGGAGGATGCATGCGTTTCAATTTGTCGGACGGCGTCGCCGTGCTCGAGCGGACGCCCCGGGTGCTCCGCGACCTGCTCGACGGCCTCCCCGAAGGCTGGGTCAGCGCCACCGAGGGTCCGGACACCTGGTCGCCGTTCGACGTCGTCGGTCACCTGATCCACGGCGAGCGGACCGACTGGATGCCCCGGCTCGAGATCATCCTGACCGATGGCGAAAACCGCGCCTTCGAGCCATTCGATCGCTTCGCCCAGTTCGAGGAGTCGCGCGGCCGGACGCTCGAGGCGCTGCTCGACACCTTCGCCGGGCTCCGCGCGGCGAACCTGGCCCGGCTCGCGTCCTTCGAGCTTACGGCCGCCGACCTGAGACGCCGGGGGCGCCACCCCGCGCTCGGCCCCGTGACGCTCGAGCAGCTGCTCGCGACCTGGGTGGCGCACGACCTGAGTCACCTGGGGCAGATCGCGCGGGTGATGGGCAAGGCGTACGCCGACGCGGTCGGGCCCTGGGCCGAGTACCTGCCCATGCTGCGGCCCAGGGAGGTGACCTCCTGACCCGGCCCACGCTGGTGGCCTGGGTTCGCCACGGCGTTGCGCTGGTGGGCGGCTTCGTCGCCGGCAGTCGAGGCATCGCGGCCGTCGAGGCCTGGCGGATGTGGCACGATCTCGCCGCCACCGATCCCTCGGGCGCGGAGCTGTATCAGACC
>DASSMN010000567.1:0-14829 GCA_035688885.1 Gemmatimonadales bacterium | reverse complement strand
CATCCACGTGCATCGCGACGCCGTAGCTCAGCTCGCCCGCCCGCTTGAGCACGCGCGACAGATCGAGCGACGCGCCCCGCTCTCCCTGCCCGGCATAGCCCGCCACCCGCCCACTCCACCCCAGAGCGCTCAGCTCGGCCTGGGCCGACCAGATCCCGCTGCTCAGCACCTCCCGGAACAGCACCGTGCTGTGCGAGCCCATCAGTGACCGCCGGGCGAAGACCGTGTTGTACCCGGCCGTCACCGCCACCGTCCGATGATTGGCCTCCGGGAGGCTCACCGGTATCTCGTAGTACAGGGATTCGCAGCCTCCGGACCGACAGACGGTGATCCGGGCCGGCTTCATCAGGCGGGACAGCAGCTCACCCTGGAACCGGGTCGCGTAGCGCTCGCTGGGAAGCGAGTCGCCGAAGTTCGGGTCGAGCTGGATCCGGAGGGTGTCGCGGGTGGTCCAGTACCGATCCAACCCGTTGTCGGACTCGAACGCGATGCTGTCGGCGTGGGGGCTCGTGACCAGCAGATCGGCGGTCTGCCCCACGCTCGGCGTGGCCGGCTCGAGCCGCACCGTTACGGGCGCCGGGCCATCCACGAGGTTCGTGGTCTGGGTGGGAATGCCGCATCCGGCGATCGCTACGGCCGCCAGCGCGGCGCACGCGAGCTGGGCAAGTGTGGTCATGAGCGTTTGGCGGGTCGGGAAGGTGCTGCCGTGTAGCGACGACCTACCCACAGTGTAGCGCCGAATCCGCAACTCGGCTAGAGCGGCTCCGGGTTGCCGGCTACCAGTTGCGCAAACTCGTGCGCTGCGATGCCCCATCACCGCCTCTGACATGGCCGCCTCCGTGCCGTTGCCGAGTCCTCGGGAAGCCCGGGGGCACCCCGAGCTACCGAGGCGCACACTACGAGCTCGAAACCGTTGTCCAGTGAGAGTCCCAGCGGCGGTCCGCGGGGTGATGCAGGTCGTCGCCGCGCCGAGCCTTGCAGCGCGAGGATTCCCTGGAAACGTGGGCTGCCGACCATGGGGGCAAGCACCGTGCCCACCGGGACAGGCTGACCACGGTCTCGGGGGGGCCATGGCGGAGATCTGGATCGGAACGTCGGGATACGTCTACCGCCACTGGCGGGGCGACGTGTTCTACCCGCCGGCCCTCCCCGCTCGGGACGAGCTGGCCTGGTACGCCGGCCGGTTCCGAACCGTCGAGCTCAACAACCCGTTTTACCGGCCGCCGTCACGGGAGACCTGGATGCGGTGGGCCGCGGCAGTACCCGACGATTTCCTGTTTGCGGTCAAGGTGACCAGGGTCGTGAGCCACTATCGCCGGCTCCACAACACCGCCGAACCGATGGCCGCCTTTCTCGAGCAGGCTCGCCTGCTCGGGCCCAAGCTCGGCCCGTTGCTGATACAGCTCCCGCCGCAGTTCCACCTCGATCAGCGCGCGCTGGAAACCTTTCTGGCCGAATTGCCCCGGTCGGAGCGCTGGGTGCTGGAGGTGCGACATCCGAGCTGGCAGGTTCCCGAGGTGTATGCGGCCCTTGCCGCGGCGGGGGTGGCCCTGTGCGTGCCCGTAGGAGGGCGGGTCCGGCCCGACCTGGTCACCACCGCGCCGTTCACCTACGTGCGTATGCACGGCGGCAAGGCGGAGGGCGGCGGGTTCGGCGATGAGGAGCTCACCGCATGGGGCCGGCGCCTGCGCGCGGTGGCGCGGTCAGGAAAGGACGTCTACGTCTACTTCAACAACGATCTCGGGGGTCACGCGCCGAGAAACGCTGAGCGACTGCGCCAGTTGCTCGGACTCGAGCGCTGAAGTGGGGGTCGGCAGGCCTGACCTTGACGCCCCAGATCGAGCCGTGAGACGTCAACATACCGCGGCCCGTGAGGCCGGCAGGGCGCCGGTCTCGCAGGCCGCGGTGGAACGCTGCGGCGGAATGTCAGCGGCCGTGCCGCTCCGGGCCAGGCTCGTTCTCCAGGCCGCCGCTCCCCGCCGAGCCGAACTTCGGGGCAACCAGATGCCGGGAGACCGTGAACGGCGGCTCGTGCTGTTCCGGCTCGACGTACCGCTCGGGTGCCGCCTCGAACGCATCAGCGCACTCGTTCGAACAGAGGAAGAATTCGCGTTGACCGTTGCCGGCCCGCGCGTCGGCGGCTTCTGGGTTGAGCATCATGCCGCAGACGGGGTCCCGCACCTTTTCCATGGCTGTCTCCTGCGTTCCGGCCGGCCGCGGGACGAGCTCGGGTACCGGCTCGAGATCGTGCACCCCGCACCAGTTGAGCAGACCGGCCACGTCGGCGGCCCGCTCGCTCGTGTCCACGATGACCTGAGTGTGCTCGTTGGTGATGACGCGACCCGGACGGGACGCGCGGCTGACAGGTCGCCAGGGTCCGACCGCCTGCGCCAGGTCGATCCCGCGGGCCTTCACGCGCGCCGCCAGCTCGTACACCAGTCTGGGCTCGTACCGTCTGTGTGTGTGCCGCTGCCTCATGGCAACCTCCCGTCGTGTCTCGCACCATCGCCATCCAGCCCCTAGCTGGGCAGTGAGCGAGATCACGTCAGTTGCCGGGGTAACTCGGCGCGTGGCACGTGTGACACAAACGGCTGCCCCGCGCGTGGGGGGCGGGAAGTTGGCGCGTTTCCTCGCGACTCAGGCCGCGCGGGCACGTCGAACCGGGCTCGCCACGGCGGGCGTGCGTCGGCCCAGGATCCGGTCAATGGACCACGCGCCGCTCCCCTGGAGCACCACCGTGCCCGCCAGCGCCATCGCCAGCAGGTGATACTCGAAGCCTTCCTGCCCCGCGGGTAAGCTGCCGAACCAATTCATGAAGAAGCCGTTGGACCAATGGGTGGTGAGCGCCCCGAGCATCAAGCCCACCAGGCCGAGCGCGGCCACCCGACCCCCTATGCCAACCAGCAGCGCGAAGGGTGCAAGCAGCTCGGTGACCAGCGCCAGCACGGCGAGCGGCGTGGGGAACCCGAGCGTTCCGGTCATCCACTCCAGCGTGCCGTGAAAGCCGTAGCCCCCGAGCCACCCGAGCACATGCTGGGCGCCATGGGGGAGGAAGACGAAGGCCAGGGTGAGCCGGGCGAGGGTGGGCCCCGAGTCGTCGGTGGTGCGGAGCAGGCGGGATGACACGATGTCCTCCTGTTGGCGCAAAGGTGTGGTTTACATGCCCTGAGTACACTTGTTATAGCAACTATTTCAGTGGCGGGGTGTCTCCCCGCCTGGTCTTCGGGCGACTGCGCGGCTCCCGCCGGCCTCTCCCACCAGGCTGGGCGCCCTAGACCGGCGAACCGCCTGCGGTTCGGGCGGCGCCCCGGGCCGCGTTGGCCTGCCGGATCTCGTCCAGCGCGTGGATCAGGGCCGTGAGCCGGGAATCGGGAAGGAACCCGACCGCCGCCTCGTCCAGGGCGTCCACCTTGGGATCGAGCTGGTCGAGCAGCCGCCGGCCCTGCTCCGTCGCGTAGCACAGCACCTGCCGCCGGTCGGGCTCGCTCCGCTCCCGGCGGATCAGCCCTGCGCTTTCCAGCTTGTCGAGCAGGCGGGTGATGGTGGTGCCTTCGTCAATCATCCGCTCCCGAATGGCCAGTGTCGGAATGCCCGGCCGGCCGGCGCCCCGGATGATCCGGAGCGCGTTGTACTGGGCCCAGCTCAATCCGGCAGGCTCAACCACCCGGGCAAATGCTCGAGTGACCACTGATGCGGTCCGAAGCAGCGCGACGGTGGCCTCCTGGTTGATCGACGCGAATGGCCGGCGCTGGCCCATTTCGGCCTGCAGCGTCCCGATGCCGCCCGCACGGGCTCTGGGTTGGACCATGAACGGCTCCCCCGACCTCAAGCCAACGAATCCTGCCGTCGTAAACGGCCTCATAACAACTATTGCTATGCTAACTAATATGCCGAGACCGCGCAAGCCCGAAAACAGATGCGGCCGCCCCGCTGAGCGAGGCGGCCGCACCGGCCCGGCGAGGAAGCCGACTTAGAAGCGCAGGCCGACCGTAAGCGGAATCATGTACGCGGTCTTCTCGTCGCCGGTGGTCCCGTCGGTCACGCCCTTCATGATGGCATGGAACCGACCCTCGGCGAACAGCTTGGCCTTGCCCAGCCCGAAGTCGAAACCAGCGCCCGCGTTGATGCCGAACTTGGTCTGCGAGTCGCTCGAGCCGAGGCCGTCGATCGTGGTCTTGCCGTTGTACAGGCCCAGACCGCCGATCAGGTACGGCCGCGCCATGCTGGCGCCCGGGAACGCGACCACCGCATTGGCGGTGCCGCCGATCATCCGGCTGTGACCGGCCACGCCATCGAGGCCGAACCGGGTATAGAACGCGTCCACCTGGAAGCCGACCGGGCTGGCCGGCGGCTGCACCCGCACCAGCGCGCTGCCGCTGTAGCCCGTCGAATTGCCGTCACTCAGGGTGCCCGCCGGCACCACGATGCCGCCGCCCAAGCCGAAGCTCATCGCCTGGGCGTGCGCGGCCTGGGCCACCAGAACGACGGCCAGACCAAGAACGGCACCACGGATCGTGCTCTTCATTGGGATCTCCTCACACGGGTTGTCTGATGGCAGTCTCGCGGAGACGAGAGGACATCGGCCGGGTGGGCGGCAAGCGGCCTGCCAGCGGCTGTTCCAAATCGACAACTCAGCCGTAAGCTGCTGCCGCACTTGACCTTGCAAGAGCCAAACCGGCCGGAATGTCGCACTTTGTGGCGTTCACCTGCCGTCGATTGCCGACCCTTGCAGCGCGCCGTGCAAGAGGCCGTGGCCAGCCGCAAGAGACGGAGCCCCTCACGGGCGGGCCAATTGGGCGAGCCTCACGCCGGACGGGTGTAGCTTTGGGTCGACCTCGCCCTTCATCTCTATGGCCGTCTTCCAGTTGGTGATCGCTCTTCTCCTCGTCGGCGCCGTGCTCGCCGCGGTAGCCCGGCGGGTCAACGTTCCCTACCCCGCCCTGCTGGCGCTGGCGGGCGCGGGGCTGGCGCTGTTACCGAACGCGCCCACCGTCTACCTCGACCCCGAGCTGGCGCTCACGCTCCTGGTGGCCCCGGTGCTGCTCGACGCGGCGTTCGACTCGTCGCCGCGCGACCTCAAGCAGAACTGGCGGGCAGTGACGTCGCTCGCGCTGATCGCGGTCGGACTGACGGTGATCGGGGTCGCGTTCGTAGCGCGTTGGCTGATGCCGGACATGACCTGGGCGGCCGCGGTGGCGCTGGGCGCCATCGTCGCCCCGCCCGACGCTGCGGCAGCCACCGCCGTGCTGCGCCAGCTCCGGCCGCCGCACCGGATCCTCGTCATCCTCGAAGGCGAGAGCCTGTTCAACGACGCGAGTGCGCTGCTCATTTACCGCCTCGCGGTGGGCGCGGCGATGACCGGCGCGTTCGCCGGCTGGACCGCGCTCCCCATCCTGTTGGTGGAGGCGCTGGGCAGCCTGGTTCTCGGCGCCGCCCTGTCGCGAGTGACGCTCTGGCTGATACCGCGGATCACCGATGTGGCGACCGCGGTGGTGGTGCAGTTCCTCAGCACGTTCGCCGTCTGGCTCATCGCCGAGCGGCTCCATCTGTCCGGCATCATCACTGTCGTCGTGTTCGCGATCCTGGTGGCGCGCACCGCGCCGGACCTGATCTCGGGGCGGCTCCGGATCCAGAGCTACGCGGTGTGGGAAGTGGCGGTCTTTGTCCTGAACGTGCTCGCGTTCATGCTGATCGGGCTCCAGCTCAAGCCGATTCTCGTGCGGCTGAGCCCGGCTGAGCTCGCCCGGTACGCGGTGGCGGCGGTGGCGATTCTGGCAGCGGTGATCGTGATCCGCATCGTATGGGTGATGCTGTATGTGCTCGCCGCCCGGTGGCGGGGCGAGCGCATCGGTGCCGGCCCGGCGGCGGCCGTCGCCTGGTGCGGCATGCGAGGCATCGTGACGCTCGCCGCCGCGCTCGCGCTGCCCGACGGCGCGCCGGCCGACGCGTTCCCCTTCCGCGACTTCATCCTGTTCGCCGCCTTCTGCGTGGTGCTCGGCACCCTGGTGGTGCAGGGCATGTCGCTGCGGCCGCTCATGCGCCTGCTGGCGCTCGAAGACGACGGGACGGTCGATCGCGAGGTCCGATTGGCCCGGACCGAGACCGCGCGGGCCGGGCTGCGAGTGGTGGAGCAGAGCGCGGGCGGCGGCGAGATCGTGGCGTTCCTTCGGCGCAAGTACGCCGCGCGCGTGCGTCGGGCCCAACGCGAGGCGGGCGAGCCGATGGACCCGGAGATCGAGGGGTGGCGGGAATACAGCTCCGTGCTCCGGCGAGCGCAGGCCGCGGAGCGGCACACCCTTTCCGATCTCCGGGCCCGCGGGATCATCGGCGACGACGCCTTCCACGCGGTAGAAGAAGAGCTGGACTGGTCCGAGGTCAACACGCAGGCGCGCCGGCCCGATACCGAATCCGCGACCGGGTGAGCGGCGCTGGCACGGGTCGCTGGTGTTCGCTCGCGTCCGGTCTCAGATTACCACCGATGCACCACCTGCCCGCTGACCAGGAGATCCCATGGCCGCCACCGCCGATGAACCCGGCGTTTCCCGCGCGCTCACCGCGCTCCGCTCGCTGCTCATTCCGGGCGAGGAGCTCGAGACCCATGCCATTCAGCGCCGCATCTTCGCGCTGACCCGCCGCCGCACGATCGTGGGCGCCACCTCGGGGCGCCTCATCGTCGTGACCCGAGGGCTGTTCGGCAACTACACCCCACAGGATGTGCGCTGGCAGGACCTGCAGGATGCGCAGCTCCGGATGGGCGTGCTCGGCGCCAGCTTGAGCGTGAGCGTGCACGGCACCGCCGATCTCGCCAGCGCCGAGGGACCGCGCCGCACGATCGGGGTGGACGGGCTCCGCAAGGACGAAGCGCAGGAGGTGTATCGGGCATGTCAGGCGCAGGAGCAGGCCTGGCGCGAGAAGCGCCGGGTCCGGGAGCTGGAGGAGCTGCGCGCCAAATCGGGTGGGATCAATCTCGCCGGTGGTGTGGGCGCGCCCGCCGCCGGCGGCGAGGACGGATCGCAGGCGCTGGCCGGCCGGCTGCAGCGCGCGAAGGACATGCGCCAGCAAGGCCTGCTCACCGACGCGGAGTTCGAGCAGGTCAAGGCGCGGATCCTCTCCGAGCTCTAGACTGACCCTCACCGAGCTGGTCGAGACCTCGCGCGCCGTAGCCGCTACGCGGAGCCGGCGCGACAAGATCGAGCGGCTGGCCGGCCTGCTCGCCTCTACGTCGGGTGACGAGGTCGCGCTGGCCACGTCGTACCTCTGCGGGGTCGTGCCCCAGGCCAAGCTCGGCGTCGGATGGGCCACGCTGCAGGCCGTCGCCGAGGCGACTCCGTCACCCCTCGACCATGGGCCCGCCGGCGCGGTCCCGCTGACCGAGCTCGACGCCATTCTGAACCGCGTCGCCGGTGCCACCGGCAAAGGCTCCGCCGAGGCCAAGCAGCGTGCCCTGCGGGAGCTGTTCGCCCGCCTGGGGGAAGCTGAGCGCCGGTTCCTGTTCGGCCTCATCACCGGGGAGCTCCGGCAAGGCGCGCTGGAAGGTCTCGTGATCGAGGCGGTAGCGCGAGCGGCCGGACTCTCCGCGGATGCCGTGCGCCGCGCCGTAATGCTCGCGGGTGACCTGCCGCGGGTGGCGCACGCGGCGCTCACCGAGGGTGCCGAGGGGCTCGCCGCCTTCGCCGTGCGGCTGTTTCGCCCGGTGTTGCCGATGCTGGCCGGCTCGGCGGACACGATCGAGGAGGCGCTGGGCGAGCTGGGCGAGGCCGCGCTCGAGTGGAAGCTCGACGGCGCCCGGGTGCAGATCCACAAGGGCGGCGACGAGGTGCGGGTGTACTCCCGGCTGCTCAACGACGTGACGCCCGCGGTTCCCGAGCTGGTCGAGCAGGTGCGCGGGCTCGCGGCCCGCGAAGCCATCCTGGAGGGCGAGGCTATCGCTTTGCGGCCCGACGGGAGCCCCCATCCGTTTCAGACCACCATGAGCCGGTTTGGCCGCCGCCTCGACGTTGAGCGGGTCCGCCAGGCGGTCCCCCTCACCCTGTTCGTCTTCGACCTGCTCTACCTCGACGGCGCCTCGATCATGGACGAGCCGCTGCGGCAGCGCTCGGCGACACTGGCGGCCGCGGTGCCGGCGCCGCTGCGGGTGCCCCGGATCATCACCGGCTCGGTGGACGAAGCGCGTGGGTTCCTCGACGGAGCACTGGCGCGCGGCCACGAGGGCGTCATGGTGAAGGCGCTCGATGCGCCGTACGAAGCCGGCCGGCGCGGGCGACGCTGGCTCAAGCTCAAGCCGGTCCGCACGCTGGACCTGGTCGTGCTGGCCGCGGAATGGGGCCACGGCCGACGGCGGGGGTGGCTCAGCAACCTGCATCTCGGCGCGCGCGATCCGGCGACCGGCGGGTTCGTCATGCTCGGCAAGACCTTCAAGGGAATGACTGACGAGATGCTGGCCTGGCAGACGACTCGGCTGCAGGAGCTCGAGGTCTCGCGTGACGGGAACACCGTCTATATGCGTCCCGAGCTGGTGGTCGAAGTCGCCTTCAACGACCTGCAGGCCAGCCCGCAGTACCCCGGTGGCCTCGCGCTCCGATTCGCGCGGATCAAGGGCTATCGTCCGGACAAACTGGCCGCCGACGCCGACACGATCGACACGCTGAAGGATATCTGGCGCCGCCAAGCGGGCAGCTGACGCCGCGGCTCTGGCGCGCGGCGCCACGACCGATCATCCTTGGGGCCCGCACTTCCGGCCGCTCGACCGGAACCCACAAGGAGATCTCATGACGTTCGTACGGAACCGTACCTGCCTGCTCGTGGCCGCAGGATTCGCCTTGGCGTGTCGCTCCGACAAGCCGGTTACCGATCAGGCGACCGGCACCGGCGCTACCCCGGCCACGCCGGCCTCGGCCCCCGCCGCACCGATAGTCCACGTGAAGGCCACCGACTTCAAGTTCGACCTGCCCGCGAGTGTGCCCGCGGGCCCGGTCAACTTTCATTTGATGAACGAAGGCACCCAGCTGCACCACGCCATGGTGGTGCGGCTCGAGGAAGGGAAGACGCTCAAGGATCTGGCGGCGGCGATGAAGACCGAAGGCCCGCCGCCGTCGTGGCTCAAGTTCGTGGGCGGGCCCAACGGCGTGGCGCCGGGCGCCAGCGCGAGCTCCACGCTGCTGCTCACGCCCGGTCAGTACGCGGTGGTCTGCTTCATTCCCGGTGCCGATGGCGTGCCCCATATGGCGAAGGGAATGGTTCAGGGTTTCGAGGTGACCGGGTCCGCGTCACAGGCGGCGCTGCCCGCGGCCACCGATACGATCCACCTGAAGGACTATGGGTTCCAGAGCGGCCGTCCCATTTCGGCCGGGAGCCACGCCTTCCTGGTGGTCAACGACGGACCACAGGTCCACGAGATGGTGCTGCTCAAGCTCATGCCCGGCAAGACGGTCAAGGACTTCGGCGATTGGGCCACGACCGGCGGCATGAAGGGTCCGCCGCCTGCCGTCCCGATCGGCGGCGCGGGTCTCATGGAGCCGGGCGCGAGCAGCCTGGTGAGCGCCGATCTCACCCCGGGCGACTACGGCTACATCTGCTTCGTGCCGGACTCCAAGGACGGCAAGCCGCATGTCGCGCACGGCATGCTGAGCCAGTTCACCGTGCAGTAAGGCTATTCGAGCATGAAGGTCGGCTTTGTTGGATTGGGGGACATGGGGCTGGCCATGGCGGACAACCTCCGCCGGGCCGGCCATGACCTCACCGTCTACAACCGGACCCGTGCGCGGGCGGAGGCGCTGGCCGGCGCGCGCGTGGCCGCCACGCCGGGTGAAGCGGCGGCCGGCGCCGAGGTGGTGGTCTCGATGCTCGCCGACGACCTCGCCGTCGAGCAGGTGATTTTCGGGCCCGAGGGGGTGATGCGGTCCCTGGCGCCTGGCGCGGTCCACGCCGGGATGAGCACCATCAGTCACGAGCTCACCCGCCGGCTCGCGGCGGAGCATGCGCGTGAGGGACAGCACTACGTTGCCGCGCCCGTCTTCGGCCGGCCCGACGCGGCCCGAGCGGCCAAGCTGTGGATCGTCGCGGCCGGGCCGAGCGAGGCCGTCGAACGGTGTCGCCCGCTGTTCGGCGCCATGGGCCAGGGCACCGACGTCGTGGGCGACGATCCGGTGCGCGCCGCGGTGCTCAAGATCGGCGGCAACTTCCTCCTGGTGGCGGCCATCGAGGCGATGGGCGAGGCATTCGCGCTGGTGCGGAAGTACGGCATCGCGCCGGCGCAGCTGCTGGAGATCGTGAACGGCCGCCTGCTCCGCTCCCCGGTGTACGAGAACTACGGCAAGCTCATCGCCGAGGAGCGGTTCGATCCCCCGGGCTTCCGGCTGCGGCACGGGCTCAAGGATGCCAAGCTCGCGCTCGCGGCCGGCGAAGATGCCGCGGCGCCGCTCCCCATCGCGAGCCTCGCGCGGGACCGCTACCTCGCAGCCATGGCGCGCGGCTGGGGCGATCTGGACTGGGCAGCGCTCGCCTGGGTGAGCGCTCTGGCCGCGGGCCTCGAGGAGCCCATCGCCAACCCCACCGACCCGAGGTAAGTTGGAGCGCTTCCCTCCCCCGACAATCCAGGAGGTCGTCCATGGTGTCGCTCGGCGCGCTCTGGCTTCCCGTGCTGCTCTCCGCCGTGCTGGTGTTCGTGACCAGCTTCCTGGTCCACATGGTGCTCCGGTACCACAACAGCGACTACAAGCCGCTGCCCAACGAGGAGGCCGTGCGCGCCGCGATTCGGAGCGGCAGCCCGGCGCCGGCGCAATACGTGATTCCCTACTGCGCCGATCCCAAGGAAATGCAGTCCCCCGAAAAGCAGAAGAAGTTCATCGAGGGCCCGGTGGCGGTGATCAACCTGAAGCAGCCGGGGCCCCCGGGCATGGGGACCAGCCTGGCTCAGTGGTTCGTGTTCACGCTGATCGTCTCCTTCTTCGTCGCTTACATCGCGGCCCACACGGTCCAGCCCGGCACGCGGTATCTCGAGGTGTTCCGGGTCGCGGGTGCTGTCGCGTTCCTGGCGTATGCGGCCGGTCAGTTCCCGGCCGCCATCTGGATGGGGAAGCCGTGGTCGGTGGCGTGGAAGGAAGCCTTCGACGGTCTGCTCTACGGTCTCGTGACGGCGGGGACCTTCGGCTGGCTCTGGCCCCGGTAGGCTCCGTTTCGCTAGATCTGGGAGCGGAACACCAGGGCCCACCGCTCCCTGAGCCGCTCCCACAGCGGCCGATGGCGCCAGGCCTCCAGTGTGACCTGGCGTGATCGGCCGCGATCCTCGTCGAACACCCGCGTCTGCTCCTGCGCAAAGGCCGGATCGATCACGTTGAGGTTGGCCTCGTCGTTGAGCCGGAAGGAGCGGTTGTCGAAGTTGGTGGAGCCCACCGAAACCCACACGTCATCCACCACCATCACCTTCACGTGGAGCATGGTCGGCTGGTACTCGTAAATCCGCACGCCCGCCTCGAGCAGCGGGCCCCACATGGCCCGTGACGCCCGCCGCACCAGCTGGGCATCGAGAATCGGGCCCGGCACGATGATCTCGACCTCGACATTGCGCTGGCGCGCGGCGACCAGCATTGCCACGGCCAGGCTGTCCGGCACGAAATAGGCGTTGGCGATCCGGATGGATCGGGTGGCCGCGGCAATGGCCAGCAGGTACATGAGCCGCATACTGGCGCTGCCCTCGCCGGGCGAGCTGCGGAAGGCCTGCGCCAGCTGGCCGCCGGCCGGCGCGGGCGGCGGGAAGTACGACTCGCCCTCCAGCACGCGGCCCTCGGTCTCGATCCAGTTGTCGAGAAATGCCGCCTGCAATTGGGCCACGACCGGGCCCTCGACCTGAACCTGCGTATCCCGCCAGTGGTCCTTGTCCTGGGCGTGCCCCAGCCACTGGTCGGCGATCCCGATCCCGCCGGTGAACCCGATTCGGCCGTCCACGATCAGCAGCTTGCGATGGGTGCGGTTGTTGATGCGGTCGAGATCGTACCACCGGAGCGGCCGGTACATCACGACCTGGACGCCGGCCGCTCGCATGCGATCCAGGACCTCGCGGTCGGACTTGATCCAGGAGCCCGCCCAGTCGATGAGGACATGGGTCGGCACACCGGCCCGGGCCCGCTCCGACAACGCATCGGCGAACTCGCCGCCCACCCGGCCCGACCAGTAGATGTAGCTCTCGAAATCGATGCTGCGTCGAGCCGACCGGATGGCCCCCAGCATGGCGGGGAAGCTCTGGTCGCCGTTCAGGAGGGTACGCACCCGGTTGCCGCCCACCATCGGCGGTCCCAGGAGGCTGCTCATGACCCGGATGAACTGGGAGTCCCCCGCCGCGTACGTGTGCGCGATGGTGGGCGGCACCGGCGGAGCCGGCGACGAGAGGTTGGACCAGAGCAGAATGAGCACCGCGGTGAGCGCGGCGGCGCCACCGCCCCAGATGATGCGGTCGCGGGCCTGCGGGGGGAGTGCACGCCGGGATTTGGTTGGCATCGGCGTAGGATACGATCAACGGGTGAGCGACGGGAGAGCCGCGAGAAACCGGACCGCCGGCGCCGGGCCGGCACGGGATCATACCACGGGCAGCTCGTCCTGGGGATCCTGAGGCGTGACCTCGATGTCGCCCTCACCGACCACGACGTTCACCTCGCTCCGGACCCCCGCCTCGCCGGGAAGGTACACCCCGGGCTCCACGGAGAAGCCAACGCCGGGGATGAGCAGCCGGTCGTCGAACGTCTCGGTGTCGTCGATCGGCGGCCCGAACCCGTGCAGACCGTACCGGTCGATGGAGTGGCCGGTGCGCGCGATGGTGCGGTCCGCAAGGCCGGCCGACCGGATCACCTCTCGGGCCGCGGCGTCCGCCTCCGCGCCGCGCACCGGCGCGCCGCTCCGCACGCGCGACCGAAGCAGGTCGAGCGCGGCGTCGCGCGCGGCGCGGACCACGCTCCAGAGCCGGGCATCGCGCTCCGATGGGGCCCCGATGGCGGCCATCCAGGTCTGGTCGGCGTAGATGCCGCCCGGCTCGGTAGCCCACAGGTCCAGCAGCAGCAGGGCTCCGCGGGTGATCGGGGCGCTCGCCTCGGCGGTCGGATCGTAATGCGCGCGCGCCGCATTGGGTCCCCAGCTCACGCTGGGCCCGCTCTCGGTGACCAGTCCGGCCCGGTCGAACCGCTCGCGGACCCACACGGCGAGCGCGTGCTCGGTGATCGGGTCGCCGGCAGCTCGCGTGCCCGCCAGCGCCAGCGCCTCGCGCGCGATCGTCGCGAGCGCCTCGGCGGCGCGCCGATGGGACGCCCGATCCGCCGGCGACCACACCGAGCAGTAGCGGGTCACCAGCTCCGCCGAAGGCACCAGCGTGGCGCCGAGGTCGCGCAGGAATTCGGCGATGCCCAGCGGCACGCCATCGAGATACGGGATGGCACCGCGCGGCGACCAGTCCACCGCCAGGCGCCTCCCATGGACCAGCGCCCCCAGCTCCTTCGAGAGTGCCTCGCGCGTGACCCACACCCGCTTGGTCCACGCGCTCGGCCACCCCCGCCAGAGCTCCGCGTCCACCGCGTGCACCAGCGCCACGGGCGTCCCCGTCGGGGGAGCCAGGACATACACCCGCCGCGAGCCCACGATCTCGGTCCCGAGCACCGCCGCCGCGATCGGGTTGCGGCCCCGGAAGTCGAACAGGAGCCAGCCGTCGACGCCGGCCTCGGCGATGAGCGGCTGGAGCCGGGCGAGATCGCCGGGCGTGATCATGAGCCGCTCAGCGCGCTCCGGTGGTCCGCGACGCGCCGCCCGGCGCGTCAACCCACCGGGTGAAGATGTAGTAGTCGGGATCCACCCGGAACGCGTCCGGCCGCTCCAAAGCCAGCGCCGTGGTCTGCCACTGGTCGGTCGGCGTCAGCTTCACCGACTGATCCTCTCCCGTCAGCACCCGGATCGGCATGTTGAAGCCGGCGATCACGTTCGACCAGCGGTACGTGAGGGTCGAGCCGTCCAGCCGGTACTCGAGCGTGGGCACCTGGGTGGTGGTGAGGTACTGCTGGAACACCCGGCTCAGGTCCACGCCCGTGTGGGCGGTGAAGTAGTCCTGGATCTGCTTGCCGGTCACGATCTGGTGGGCGTACTGCGCATTGACCCCGCGCAGCACCGCGCGCCAGACGCTGTCGTTCCCCACCACCTGGCGGATGGTGTGGAGCATGTTGCCGCCCTTGTAATAGGTGTCGAGCGGCCGGTCGGCATTGACGCCGTAGGGGCCCACGATGGGCTCGTCATTCTTGATCAGCTTGCGGGTGCCCCTGACGTACTCCGCTCCGGCCGCCGTGCCGTAGCGGCACTCGGTGTACAGCGACTCGGAGTAATTGGCGAAGCTCTCGTGCACCCACATGTCGGCCAGGTCGGCGGTGGTGATGCTGTTGCCCCACCACTCGTGGGCACTCTCGTGGATCACGATGAAGTCCCAGGTGAGGCCCCACCCCGTGCCCGACAGGTCGGTCCCCTTGTACCCGTTCTGGTAGCCGTTGCCGTAGGCCACCGCGCTCTGGTGCTCCATCCCCAGGTGCGGCGCCTCGATGAGCCGATAGCCGTCGCGATACCAGGGATACGGCCCGAACCAGTGCTCGAAACACTTGAGCATGGGCTTGACCTGCTGCCACTGCCGCTCGGCGGTCTCGAGGTGGGACGCCAGGGGACGGTAGTCGAGGGTGAGCAGGCCGCCTTCGCCCGCGTAGGTGTCGGTGAACTCCGCATACCGGCCGATGTAGGCTGCCACATCGTAGTTGTTGATCGGAGCGGTGACGAACCACTCCCACGTGGCCCACCCATCGCGCTCCCGAGTCA
>DASSMN010000195.1:0-4494 GCA_035688885.1 Gemmatimonadales bacterium | reverse complement strand
GTCCGGCGCGCTCGATCCGTTCCGTATTCTCTCCCCGCTGGCCGGCGACGTGTATCGGGTCCCCGCCGGTGTAGAGGCCCGGTACGCGACCGTGGCCCTGCGAGCCGCGGGCGGGGCCGCGGGGCAGGGTTTGCGCTGGTACGTGGATGGGCGCCCGCACCCGGCCGGGCGATGGGCATTGGCGCCGGGACGGCATCGGATCGGCGCGGTGGACGCGGCCGGTGATTCGACCGAGGTCAGCATCACCGTAGAGTGAGGAAGGCGGGCCACGGGCGGCCGGGAACCGCCGACGATAGCTTAATGTTAAGCTATCCGAAGGAGGTCTCCGTGCCCAAACCGAGTCGATACCGCCAGGACCGCCGCGAGCGGCTGGCCCTCAGCACCTATCTCAAGCTCACCCGGGCGAGCGAGCGGCTCTGGAACCGCCTGGCCCGCGGCCTCGAGCGCGAGGACCTCACGCCCAGTCAGTTCGGCGTGCTGGAGGCGCTGTACCATCTCGGTCCCATGTGCCAGCGCGATCTGGGCGAGCGCATCCTCAGGACCAGCGGCAACATGACCATGGTGGTCGGAAACCTCGAGCGGCGGGGACTGGTTCGCCGCCAGCGGTCGGCCCAGGACCAGCGCTACAACCAGGTGTCCCTCACGGCGGACGGCGAGCGGCTGGTGCGCCGCGTCTTCCCCGGGCACGCCGATGCTATCACCCGGGAGCTCGCGATCCTCACACAGGAGGAGCAGCGGGCCCTGGGCAACCTCTGCCGGAAGCTGGGAGCAGTCGCATGAGCATTCATCACGTCACCGCCATCGCCGGTGATCCGCAGCGCAATCTCGATTTCTACACCGGCGTGCTGGGTCTCCGCCTGGTGAAGCTGACCGTCAACTTCGACGATCCGGGCAGCTATCACCTGTATTTCGGCGACGAGCTGGGCCGTCCGGGCTCGATCCTGACCTTCTTCCCGTGGCCCGATGGGCAGCGTGGCCGCCAGGGCACCGGACAGGTCGGGACCGTCTCGCTCGCCGTTCCGCCGGCGTCGCTCGGCTACTGGATCGAGCGCCTGGTGCAGCACGGCATCAAGTTCGACGGCCCGGAGCGCCGTTTCGACGAGCAGGTGCTGAGCTTCCCCGATCCCGACGGCTTGCTGCTCGAGCTGGTGGCGACGCCGCGGGTCGAGCGGGTCGCCTCCTGGGCCGACGGCCCGGTGCCGGCGGAGCACGCCATCCGCGGCGTCCACGGGGGCACCATCTGGGAGGATGGCGATCGCGGCACCGCCGAGGTCCTCACGAGCCAGCTTGGCTACCGCCTGGTGGGTGAGGAGGGGAACCGGCTCCGGTTCGAGTCGGCTGCCGAGGGCGTGGGCACCGTGCTGGACCTGCGGCGGGTGCCTGGTTTCTGGAGCGGCGCCATCGGCGTTGGCACCGTACATCACGTTGCTTTTCGTGCGCCGTCCGACGCAGCGCAGCTGGAGCAGCGGGCACGGATCGAGGCTGCCGGCATTCCGGCCACGCCGGTGGTGGACCGTCAGTACTTTCACTCGGTGTACTTCCGTGAGCCGGGCGGAGTGCTGTTCGAGATCGCGACCGATGGGCCGGGCTTCACCACCGATGAGCCGGCGGCCGAGCTCGGCACGCAGCTCAAGCTGCCGCCCAGGTACGAGCCCATGCGGGACCGGATCGCGCAGGCCCTGCCGCCCGTACGGCTGCCGCAGGTCACCACCGGAGAGACCCGATGACCACGCCGGCGCTTGGATTCATTCACCGTTTCGCCCCGGCCACGCGGCCGGGGCTTCCCCCGCTGCTCCTGCTGCACGGAACCGGCGGCAACGAGGACGACCTGCTGCCGCTGGGCGAGCGGCTGCTGGCCGGCGCGGCCCGGCTGAGCCCGAGGGGCCAGGTGCTGGAGCGCGGCATGCCGCGGTTCTTCCGCCGGATTGCCGAAGGCGTGTTCGACCTCGACGACCTCCGGCGTCGCACCGACGAGCTGGCCGAGTTCGTGAGCGCGGCACGGGTCGAGTACGAGCTCGCCGGTGCGCCGGTGGCCGTCGGATTCTCCAACGGGGCGAACGTCGCGGCCGCGCTGCTGCTGCTCCGGCCCGGCACGCTGGGCGGCGCGCTCCTGCTCCGGCCGATGGTGCCGCTCGTGCCGAGCCCGCTGCCGGCGCTGGGCGGTGTACCGGTGCAGATCAATGCTGGGCTGGCCGACCCGATCGTGTCACCCGAGCAGAGCGAAGCGCTGGCCGATCTGCTCCGCCGCGCCGGGGCCAGCGTGTCGCTCGACTGGCTCAAGGTGGGCCACACGCTGAGCGCGGCCGACCTCGAGATTGGCGAGCGGTTCCTCGCGGAAGTGTCGGGCGCTGCCTGAGACCTTCGCGTTCGGTCTTTATTCTCTTTCGCGGCTGCCCGGCGTGTCGCATTGGTAGAACGTCCGCGTTCGCGGCCCTCCGGGCGACTGGCGCCGCCCGACTTCTCTCCTCGCCGGCCGGCGCCGCAGTTCGGCCGGCCCGTCGCCCTGAGGACCTATGTGATGCTCTCAACTGCCCTTGAGCAGGAGCGTCTCCTCCTCGCCGGACGCCTCCTCTCCGAGATCGAACGTCGCCACGGACTTCCGCACCCGATTCAACGCGAGCTTCACCCCGTCATCATGGACCGCTACATCGCCGTATACCTTCCCGAGTCGCGGGAAGGCGAGCCGGTCCCCCAGTCGCTCGAGTACGCCTTCGCGGGCACGCTGACCGACGCGCTGCACCTGCTGCGCGACGTGGTGAGCGAATCGCCCGACGGTCGAGGCGCCGCCCTCTACGTACACGATCTGGACGTCGGCGTCACCGCGGACACACGGGAGCCGCACTGAACCTTCCCGTCTTTACCGGAGTACCCGGCGAGCGCGCCCTCGGCATGGGCGCGCTCGCCGTCGCGTTTCTGGCCCTGGTGGTCACGCCCGCGCGGGCCCAGCGCGCCGACCCGACCCTTCCCGCCCTCGCCGAGCGGCTTACGGCCATGACCGCGGTGACCGGCTACGAGCAGGCCATGGTGGACTCACTGCTCGCGCTGCTGCCGGGCTCGGCCCGCGACCGGGCCGGGGACGCCGTGGTCGCGTTGGGGTCCGGCGACCATCGCCGGCTGGTGGTGTGCCCGGTGAGCGAGCCGGGTTTCGTCGTCGGCCGGGTGCGGGAGGATGGCTGGCTCACGCTCCGGCGGGCGCCTGGCCGAGTGTCGCCGCTGGTCGAGCGCCAGATCGAGGGGCAACGGGTCACGGTGTTCGGACTGCGCGGCGCGGTGACCGGGGTGGTGGCGGTCCGCTCGGTGCACCTGAGCCGGGGCCGTGGCACCGCCGGCGCGCCGTTTACGGTGGACAGCGCCTACGTGGATATCGGCGCCGCTACGGCAGCCGAGGTGGCTGCCGGGGGCGTGGCGGTGCTGAGCCCGGTCGCGATCGCCAAGCGGCCCCAGCGCTACGGCACCGACCTGCTGGCCGGTCCGGTTGCCGGGCGCAGGACGGCCTGCGCGGCCCTGGCGCTCGCCGCGCGCCGCGCGATCGCGGAGCAGGGGATGGTCCCCCGGGGCGAGAGCGTGCTGGTGGCGTTCGTGGTGCAGCAGGAGCTCGACGCGCGCGGCCTGGCCACGCTGGCCAACACGCGCGGGCCGTTCAGCGAGACGGTGATCGTGGACGGAGGGCCGGGCGCTCCAGGAGCCGTGGCGACCGGTCCGGACTCGTCGGCGGCCCGCTGGGCCGCCCTCGGGACGGTGACCCGCTGGTCGCTGGGCGTCCGCTACCCCGCCACCGCCGTGGAGACCACCTCGCTCGCGGGGGCGGACTCGTTGCGCGCAGGCCTGGCGCGCTGGATCGGCGGCGCGCCATGAGCGGCCGGCTCGCGCTGCTTGCCATGCTCCTGCTGTCAGGCGTGGCCTCCGCCCAGGCCCCCTCGGCCGCCGAGGTGGATTCGGTGCTGGGTACCCTGGTCGAGACACATGGCGTGTCGGGCATGGAGGCGCCGGTACGCGAGGTGGTGCGGCGATTCCTGCCTCAGTGGGCCCGCACCGAGACCGACACCGCGGGCAACCTGTGGCTGACCGTCGGTGAGGGCGAGCCGACCGTGGTCTTCGTGGCCCACCTCGACGAGATCGGATTCACCGTGAAGGCGATCCGCGACGACGGCACGCTCGACGCGGAGGCGGCGGGCGGCTTCTTCCCGACGCTTTGGGAAGGCCAGCCCGCGCTGGTGCACACCGGCCGGGCCACGGTTCCGGGTGTGTTCGTGCCCCACGACAGCACCGCGCCAACTACACCTCCGGGCCAGGAGCCGGTGGTTCGGGTCGACGTCGGCACCACCGATCGAGGGGGGACGGCGGCGTTGGGCATCGGCGTCGGCAGCACGGTCACCAGCCCCAAGCGTTACCTGCACCTGCTCGGCACGCGCGCCACCGGTCGTTCCTTCGATGACCGGGTGGGGGCGACCGCCCTGGTGCTGGCGGCCAGGCACCTCGACCGCGCCCGGCTCC
>DASSMN010000473.1:0-2821 GCA_035688885.1 Gemmatimonadales bacterium | reverse complement strand
GGTCGCTGTCCTGCCGCTTCTCGTCTTCCTGGATGCCGTCTTGATCGTCGGTATCGTCGAGGTCATCGACGCTGGGCTTACGTGGGGACATGGTGCGCTCCATCACTATGCGTGCACCGGCCCGCGGGAGGCGTGCCGGGGTGTTTGGGCAATCTATACACGGCGAGCGGTGAGCGGTGAGCGACGCACCGCTCACCCGAGCTCCTCCAATGCCTCCCCAAGCACCCCGATCGCCAGCTCGATCTCCCGTTCGCCGTGCGCCATGCTCACGAAGTTGTAGGGACTGCGCTTGAACAGGACGCCGCGCCGCGCCGACTGGCTCGCCAGGCCGGCGCCGATGGCCTCGTCATGGAACAGCAGGCAGCACATCTCGGGCAGGCCACCCACCCCGCGCACGTATCGCGGGAACCGCCGGGCCAGGCCGTGGAACCCGTCCAGGAGCCAGGCGCCGATGCGGCCGAGCTGCTCGGGCACCCGCCGCGCCTGCAGCACGGCGAGCGTGGCGCGCGCCGCCGCGAGCGAGACGAACTCGGTCGCCAGGGTCGAGGAGATCCAGGTCCGCGCGACGCCGGCCATGAGGTCGGCCCGGCCGCCGACGGCCGCCAGCGGAAACCCGTTGGCGATCGCTTTGCCCATCACGACCAGATCGGGCCGCACCCCGAAGCGCTCGCCGCCGCCGCCGATGGCGAGCCGGCCGATGGTCTTGATCTCGTCGGCGATGAGGACTGCGCCGGCGCGGGTGGTCTCCTCCCGGAGCACCGCCAGCCACTCGGGCCTGGGCGGCTCGAGAATCACCGGCTCGAATACCACGGCGGCCAGCGTGTCCGCCGCGCCTCTGATCAGCTCGCGGGTCCGCTCCGCGTCGTTGAACGGCAGCTCGGTGTAGAGCGCCCGGGTGCCGGCCGGCACTCCGCGCGCGTCCTGCCCCTGGCACCAGTCCAGCCAGCCATGGTAGCCGCAGCCGAACACGGCCTCGCGGCCGGTGGCCGTGCGAGCCAGCCGTACGGCGGCGGCCATCGCCTCGGCGCCGGTCTTGAGAAACCGCACCTGCTCGACCCACGGGATCAGCCGCCGAAGATCGAGCGCCAGCTCGCCCTCGAGCTCGGGCGGAAGCGGCCCCACCACCCCGTCGCCGATGGCGCGCACCGCGGCCGCGTTCACCTCCGGATGCCCGTACCCAAGGGCGACCGCCCCCAAGGCCATGATGAAGTCGAGATACTCCCTCCCCTGCGCGTCCCACACCCGGCATCCGGACGAGCGGACCATGGTGCGCGGCAGGTCGGCGGCCGGGCCGCCGAACAACGCCTCCGGCCGCTTGCTGCCGGTGGAGGTAAAGCCGGCGACCGCGCCCTCGGCCGCGTCGCTCACCGGAGCTCCAGGGTGCCGAACGATTCGGCGGGCTGGCGGTCGCCGCGCAGGTAGACCCATCCGCCGCCGCCGCTCCACACCAGCTGCCCCGCGCGCCGCAGCCGCTCCGGGTGCATCTCGTTCACGATGAGGTCGAAACCGAGCCTTTCGCCACCGCGGGGGCCCCAGTCGGGAAGCGCGATGCGAAGCGTCATGGAGTAGCCGGTGCCGGTGGCCTGCCACGCCCCGGTTACCATGTCGGCCGAGCCAGCGGCGTCCGAGACGACGTTGGCCCGAATCGCCCCGCCCTCATCCGATGGGACGACGAGGAACCCGTAGATCGGCCCTTCCGGATCGGGACGCAGGTAGACCTGCAGGCCGTCGGTGTTGATGTCGTCCGGCTCATTGTCCAGCCGAAGCGGCGGCGCGTCCTCGGGACGCACGATAACTTCGGCCTTGACCACGTCCACGCCGAGGTAGAGCCCGTCGTCGTTCCAGTTGGCGAGCAGCGTGGCGGAGAATTCCTCCGGCCCGTGGTAGGGCTCCTCGCTCCGGCGGTACTGGTCGTCGTAGTCGAGGGCCATCGGCGCGCTGGCGTCGAATGCGTCGAGGGAGCCATCGAGCTCGGGTGGCTGCTGAACGTAGAGCGCCGCCCCTTCGGCGCGGATGGGCCGGTCGAGATCGATGAGCGGGGCGGCACTCGCGGCGCTCCGCCGGAGACCGCCGAGCTTGGTGGCGCCGCCCGGGCCCGCGATCTCCCAGCCGCTTGCCGTTGGCAAGTGACGGTCAACGCCGTCCGCCGTCTCCACCGCGATCTGCTCGCCGCTGGCGTCCACCGAGCGTACTCGTGCCGCTTCGCCGCCCGTTTCGAGCACCGCGACGAGGCGGGCCCCACGCCCCCGCGCTCGCACCAGGTACATGGTGCTCGCCCCCGACTGACCCGGCCGCCCGGGCGCACTCATTCGGAGCAACGTGCCGTCGAAACGGAGGTGCAGCGTGAGGCTCGCGCCGGCTTCGGCCCGCGCGCGGAGCACGACCCCATGCTCGGTCGAGCCCGTGAACCGTTCCACCTGGCCGACGAACGGCTCATTCCACTGCTCGGCCATCCAGCCGCCCGCCGTCGCGAGCTCGAACCGGGCCGCCGGATGCCATGGCAGCTCGAGCGTCCGGTCCTCGGCCGCGTCCAGCTCGACCACATCCAGCAGGTACGCGCCCGCCACGAGCGTGCGCGCCAGCTCACCGTAGCGTCCGCGGGTCCAGCTCCAGGCGCCCTGAACGTCGAACGCCTCGCACGCGGCATCACCCGGGGGCAGGGACCGGCCGTCGAGCCGCGGCGCGTTGTGCGCGAGAGTCGAGCGATACCACATGAGATCGCCGGCGACATATGAGCCGGTGCCGGGATCGGCGAGCCAGTGCTGCCCGTCCGCGAACAGCGTGAGGTTCAGCCGGTCGGGATGGCCGTGGCCGCCGCCGT
>DASSMN010000184.1:0-2707 GCA_035688885.1 Gemmatimonadales bacterium | reverse complement strand
CGGCTGGGGCACCGCCACCCGGGCCATGACCCGGTCGGCGAACCCGGCCGAGGGGCTCATGAGCTGAAGCCCCGAGACCAGCGCCACGATTTCCCGCTCGGTATCCGCCCGCTCCTGACAGGCCGGGCAGCCGGCGAGGTGCTCCTGCCCGGCCGGGGCGAGGACGCCGGCCAGCCAGGCATCGAGATCGTCGGGCGTGAGATGGGGACCGGACACAGGGCTCATAAGTGGAGCCTCCTACGGTCGAAAAGGGGGTGAGGTTTCATTCTTCGCGCAGGTGGGCCAGCGACTGCCGCAGCTCGTTGCGGGCCCGGTGGATGTAGGTCTTTACCGTGCCCAGCGGCAGGTCCAGAATCTCGGCGATTTCCTCGTAGGCTCGCCCCTCGACGTGACGCAACAGGATGCACGACCGATATTCGGGCCGCAGCCGGCCGATGGCCGCTTCGATCGCGCCGCCCAGCTCCTTTGCCTCCACCGCGTCGAGCGGCGATTCCTGGCGTGCGCCGATCTGAAGCGCCGTGGCCTGCATGGCCTCCGGTGTGGCCGCGTGCGGCGACCCGTCGAGCGACAGTGTATCCAGCTCGCGGCGGCGCAGGTGATCGATGGCCGCGTTGTTCGCGATCTTGAAGATCCATGAAGAAAACTTGAATTCGGGGCGGTACGATTCGATGGCGTTGAGCGCCTTGACAAAGGTCTCCTGCGCCAGGTCCTCGGCGAGCTCGCGATCGCGCACCATGCGGAACAGGAGCGCGAAGATCGGTCGCTCATAGCGGCGGATCAGCTCCCGGTAGGCCGCTTCGCGGCCGTTCCGGGCCAGGAGGACGACCTCCTGGTCGCTGAGCCTGACCCACTCCGGGGTGTCAGCCACCCGCGCGCCGCCTTGCGGAGGGTCTCGTCGCCGGACTACATTGAGCGCCTATGTTAGCCTCGGATCGTGAGTTACCCGTTTCGGGCGGCCCCGAGAAACGGGCCTATGTCCGGGACGTCTTCACCGCCATCGCGCCTACCTACGACCGGCTCAACCGCATCATCAGCCTTCGGTTCGATCAGGGCTGGCGACGGTACGCGATCCGCCGGCTGGGGTGGGAGCGGAAGCCGGACGGAATCTACCTCGACCTTTGCGCGGGCACGCTCGACTTCGGCGCGGCGCTCGCGCGCATGCCTGGCTTTCGCGGCACGGTGGCGGGCGCGGATTTCGTTCCGGCCATGTTGCGGCTCGGACGAGCCAAGGCGGCCCGTCTCGCACCGGTCTCGGCTGACGCGCTCGAGCTGCCGTTCCCGGACGGCGCGTTCGATGGGGCGATGGTCGGATGGGGGGTGCGGAATCTGGTGGACCTCGACGCGGGCCTGGCCGAGGCCGCTCGCGTGCTCAAGCCGGGAAGCCGCCTGGTGATTCTCGAGATGACCATGCCGCCACAGCCGCTGCTGCGCCGGCTGTACACGTTCTATTTCCGTCGGCTGCTGCCGCTGCTCGGCCGTCTGATCTCGAAGCATACGACAGCCTATACCTGGCTACCAGAGTCCACCTTCCGGTTTCCTGAGCCGCCCGAGCTGGCCCGGCGCCTGGAAACGCAAGGCTTCCGTGACGTGCACTTCGAGCTGTTCATGGGTGGTGTGTGCGCCTTGCATGTCGGGACGCGGCAGGACGGCACGGCATGACGTGGCAGCCCGAACGACGGCGCGAATCCGCCGGGCCAACCTCTAGCCCCGACCTCGATGCCCCTCGATAACCTCCGGCAATTCCTCCAGGCCATCGACCGTGCCGGGGAGCTGGTCCGCGTCGCTGAGCCGGTGCGGGCCCGCCTTGAGATCGCGGAGATCGCCGACCGGTGCATGAAGAGCCCGGGCGGCGGACCGGCGCTCCTGTTCGAGCACGTGCTGCTGCACGACGGCCGCCGGAGCCCCCAGCCCGTGGCCATTAACCTGTTCGGCTCGATGCGCCGGATGTGCCTCGCGCTGGGTGTCGACGACCTGGACGCGGTCGGCGCCCGCATTGCCGACATGCTCAACCTGAAGGTGCCCGAAGGGCTGCTGGGCAAGCTCGCGATGCTGCCCAAGCTCGCGGAGATCGGCAAGTTCCCGCCCCGCGTGAAGGGCGGCCGTGCACCCTGCCAGGAGGTCATCCTCCGGGGTGACGCGGTCAACCTGGACGAGATCCCGTTCCTCACCACCTGGCCGGAGGACGGCGGGCGCTACATCACCCTGCCGATGGTGATCACCACCGATCCCTCGCGCGGCATCCGCAACGTCGGGATGTACCGCATCCAGGTCCTGGGGCGTGACACGCTGGCTATGCACTGGCAGCGCCACAAGGTGGGGGCCGCGCACTGGCGCGAGATGGCGGCGCGCGGCGAGACGATGCCCGTCGCCGTCGCCCTGGGCGGCGATCCCGCGAGCATCTACGCGGCGTCCGCTCCGCTCCCGCCCACCATCGACGAGTTCCTGTTCGCCGGATTCCTGAGGAGAGAGCCGGTGCGGCTCGTGAAGGCGGTGACGGCGGACCTCGAGGTCCCCGCCGAGGCCGAGATCGTGCTCGAGGGCTACGTGGACCCGCGCGAGGAGCTCGTGCTGGAGGGACCGTTCGGCGACCACACCGGGTTCTATTCGCTCGCCGACTACTACCCCAAGGTCCACGTCACCGCCGTGACGCTGCGCAACGACCCGGTGTACCCGCACACCATCGTCGGCCGGCCGCCGATGGAAGACT
>DASSMN010000635.1:0-12121 GCA_035688885.1 Gemmatimonadales bacterium | reverse complement strand
GCTCTCGACTACGCTTGGCAACGTGGTCGATACGCTGGCCTTTTTCGGCCTGTAGCGTCGTTCGGGCGGAGGGCCAGGCCTGTCGGGTGCGCCCGACCGCCCCTACCTTGAGGCCGTGTCAGTCTCCCGGCCGGCCTGCCGTTTCCTCGCTCTCTGCGTCGCTGTCCTCGCCTGCCGGCCCCCAGACCGGGCGCCGGCCGATCTCGTGTTCCGGCATGGCGCCGTCTACACCATGGACGCCGCGCGCAGCTGGGCCGGCGCCGTGGCCGTCCGCGGCGGACAGATCGTCTATGTGGGGCCGGACACCGTTCCCCCGGAGCTCCTCGGCTCCGGCACCGCGGTCATCGATCTCCATGGCGGCATGCTGTTGCCCGCCTTCCAGGACGCGCACGTCCACCTGATCGATGGCGGAGTCGAGCTGGGAGACTGCGACCTCAACCACGCGGAAAACGCCGCAGCCGTGGCCGCCGCGATCCGGGCCTGCGCCGCCGCCCATCCGCAATGGCGCTGGGTTCGCGGGTCGGGCTGGCAGCTGCCGTATTTTCCGGCCGGCAATCCGCGGAAGGAGCTGCTGGACAGTCTGGTGCCCGACCGGCCCGCCCTCCTGTGGGCAGCCGACGGGCACTCCGCCTGGGCCAACAGCCGGGCGCTGGCCCAGGCCGGCATCACCCGCGACACGCCCGACCCGGCGGACGGCCGCATCGAGCGGGACCCACGAACCCGCGAGCCCACCGGGACGCTCCGGGAGTCAGCGGCGGAACTGATGGATCGGGTGCTTCCCGCTCGGACCGATGCCGAGCTGGCGGAGGGCCTCGATCGTGCGCAGCGCCTCGCGCTGTCCTTCGGCATCGCGACCGTGTTCGACGCCGACGCGGAGGAGCCCGAGCTCCGCGGCTACACCGCCGCCGATCGGGCAGGCCGGCTGCACCTTCGGGTAATCGTGGCGCTGGATGGCTCCGGCAGCGGCGACACCATGCTGGCCCGTTTGCGCGACTGGCGCGCCCGCTACACCAGCTCGAACGTCCGCCCGACCGCGGTCAAGCTGTTCCAGGACGGCGTGATCGAGGCTCGCACCGCGGCCATGCTCACACCATACCTGGATCGCCAGGGCGATGCCGGGCGGCCGATGCGCGATCAGCCCACCCTCAACGCCGTAACCCAGGCGATCGACCGAGAGGGGTTCCAGATCCACGTGCACGCCATCGGCGACCGGGCGATCAGGATGACGCTGGACGCTCTGGAGCAGGTGGCCACCACGAACGGGGCGCGGGATCGCCGACCCGGCATCGCTCATCTGGAGCTCATCGACCCGGCGGACATTCCGCGATTCCGGCGGCTCGGCGTGGTCGCCAACTTCCAGGCCCGCTGGGCCAACGGCGACGAGTACCTGACCAAAATGACCGAGCCCGCGCTCGGTGCCGCCCGCAGCCGGTGGCTCTACCCGCTGGAGAGCGTGGCCCGCACCGGCGCGGTGCTCGCGGGTGGCAGCGACTGGTCGGTCTCCTCACTGGACCCACTCGAGGCCATCGAGGTCGGCATCACCCACCGGGAGCCCGGCGATACCACGACACCCCCGTGGAACCCCGCCGAGCGGGTGGACCTCCCGACCATGCTGGCGATGTACACCATCAACGCCGCGTGGGCCATGCATCAGGAGCGGGAGACCGGCTCGATCGAGGTCGGCAAGCGAGCGGACCTGATCGTGCTGGACCGAGTTTTGTTCGCCCTGCCGGCCTGGCGGATTCACGAGGCGAAGGTGATGCGGACGCTGTACCAGGGGCGAACGGTCTATCTGCGGGACGAGCGGTAGCAGACAGCGGCGGACGCCACCGCGATCGCTACCCCGCCGCGGATACCAGCCCGACCCGAACGGCGTAACGCACCAGTCCGGCCAGGTCCCGGATCCCGAGGCGCCGCATCAGCTCCGAGCGGTGCGTCTCGACCGTCTTGATGGAGATCTGGAGCTCCTGCGCGATCTGCCGAGTGGATTGTCCGGAGGCGAGCCGCTGCAGCACCGTACATTGCCGCGCCGAAAGCCTCCGGAGCGGGGCGCGCTCCTCGAGCGAGCCCGCGATGGCCGTGCCGAGCCGGCTCAGGTCCGTCTTGGGCACGAAATCCGCCGCGCCGGCCCTGAGGCACTCGATGCCGGCCGGGGAGAGGGCTCCCGAAACCAGCACCACCGGAATGGTGGGACGGTGCGAGCGCACCAGCTCGAGCGCCTCCAGCGCCCGGAACCCGGGGCCGCCGTTGTCGGAGATGACCGCATCCGGCCCGAACGTCTCGAGCATCCGCGCGAAACCGGCGCGACTGTCGGCCACCTCTATCATCCAGCTCGGGTCCGCCCGCCCCAGGGAGCGGGTGATCAGCTCCGCATCGCGGGCATCATCCTCCAGGACGAGCAGTCTCAGGCCCTGCCGCTCGGTTCGAGGCATGTCGTGAGTAGTGGGTTGAAACGGGGTGGAGGCCCCCTCGGGAAATCCCTGAGGGCGGGTGGCCTATCTTCACTATCTTTCATACCATCCGGTCTTGCCGTGGCGCCATCCGGAAAAACCCCTGAACCCAGCCGCGAAAACCCCGGACGCCACCCATCGGGGCCGTGCTTTCCTCGCGCTTTTTACCCCCTGGTCGAGGTGACATGATGCCGTTCGTGTTGTCGTCATCCCCGTCAGGGGCCGGGTCCGTCGCGTCCCGTCGCGGCGCGCACGCGCGCCTCGCGTTCCATGACATCCTGATCACGCTGTGCGCGCAGCTCGAGGAGGATCTCTCGGGGATGCGGGCCGCGGTGTACGTGGTCCACGAAGCCGGTGGCCGGTGGAAAGCGATGGTCGAGCCGACCCTGACGCCCGGCTGGCGGCACCTGCACCGCTCGCCGCGGGGCGCTGCGGCCGGTGCGTGCGGGGCGGCCATCGTGCAACGCCAGCCCGTCGTCGTGCCCGACATTCACGGCGACCCACTGTACGCGGGCGCAGTCGGGGAGCTTGGCGGGCGCAATCAGGGCGCCTGCTGGGCTATTCCCCTCGTTCGGGCGAGCGAGCCGGTGCGTGGCGTCCTGCTCCTCTGCGGCCGGCGCGGGCGCCGCCCACGAACCCGCGAGTGGACGATTCTGAACCGCGCGAGCGAGCTGGCCCTTCCGCTGGTCGAGGCGTGGGAGCACGTCACGGTGGGTTGGCCGGTCGAGGCCGAGCGTCGGCCCCGGGGGGTGGATGACGGGGAGGAGCGCCGGCGCCTCGGCGCCATGCCTTTCGGCGCCCCGCTCGCCGTGGACGAGGTTGATGCCCTCGGCGCGATCGGCAGCTGGGTGATGGACCTCCGCAGCGGGCTGCTGCTCTGGTCGGACCAGATGTTCCGGATCTTCGGATTGCCCCCCACGGCGCGTACACCCACCGTCGAAACGGCGTGGGCCCAGGTGCATCCCGACGACGCCGGCCGCCTGCGTTCCAGCGTCGAGCGCGACATTCAGCGTGGTCGAGAGATCCAGGGAGAACATCGAATCATCCGGCCCGACGGGTCGGTGGTGCAGGTGCGCTATTGGGGGCGGCCGGTCAGCCGGCGGCGCGGCGAGGTCGTAGAGTACATGGGGACAGTGCAGGACGTGACCGAGGAGCGGCAGGTCCGCCATCAGCTTCGGGCCACGCTGGAGCAGGTCCGGTCGCTGGCTGTCCGTCAGCTCCAGGTGCGCGACGATGAGCGTCGGCGGATTGCACGCGAGATTCACGGGACCACGGTCCAGAAGCTCGCCGCGCTGCAGCTCAACCTGGCCACGCTGAAGCGGGTCGGGGCGGACCACGGCGGCGAGGACGAGATGCTCGAAGAGTGCGTCGCCCTGGCCGAGAGCGCGATCACCGACCTTCGCACGCTGTCCTACCTGCTGCACCCGCCCATGCTGGACGAGACGGGTCTCGCCTCCGCCGTCCGGTGGTACGCGGCCGGCTTTGCCAAGCGTAGCGGCCTCGCCGTGGCGAGCGACGTGCCCGCCGAGATCCCGCGCTTCCCGCACGAGGTCGAGATCGCCGTCTTCCGCCTGGTCCAGGAGGGTCTCATCAACGTCCTGCGGCATGCCAACACCGATCGTGCGGCCGTTCGTCTCGGCACCGAATCGGGCCGGTTGAGCGTGGAGGTGCAGGACTGGGGTATTGGCATGGCGCCCGACGAGACGGGCTACGGCGTCGGCTTGTCGGGGATGCGGGAGCGGATCGAGCAGCTCGGGGGCGTGCTGGAGATCCGGTCGGGCGCCGACGGCACCACCATCAGGGCGCTCCTCCCGGTGATGACGCGGTGACCCTCCGGATCCTGATTGTGGACGACTACGAAGTCGTCCGGCGCGGCATTCGGACCCTGCTCGAGACCGAGCCGGGCTGGGAGGTCTGCGGTGAAGCGAGCACCGGCCCCATGGCGGTCGAGGCGGCGTTCCGCCTCAAGCCTGACCTGGTCGTCCTCGACCTCAGCCTGCCCGAGCTGCACGGCCTGGAAGTCGCTCGCCGCATCCTGCAGCGCCACCCCGACACCGAGATCCTGGTGCTCACCATGCACGCGTCGGAGGAGCTCATCCGCCAGGTGCTTCGGGCAGGCGCGCATGGGTACGTGCTCAAGTCCGACGCTGGGGAGCAGCTCGTGACCGCCGTGCGAAGCCTCCAGCACCGAAAGCCATTCCTGACCGCCCGGGTCACCGAGGTGGTGCTGGACGGCTTTCTCAAGGGCGTGGCGGACGACGCCGTGGGCGAGGCGCTCACGCCGCGGGAGCGGGAGGTGCTGCAGCTGGTGGCTGAAGGCCGCAGCAGCAAGAGCATCGCCGCCGGCCTTGGCGTGACGGTGAAGACCATCGAGTCGCACCGGGCCAGCCTCATGCGGAAGCTTCACCTCCGCACGGTGGCCGACCTGGTGCGCTACGCGGTTCGGAACGGACTGGTGGAGGCCTGAGCGGCAGGCGCCGCTAGGGCGTCGGCGCCTGCCCCCCGAGAGCCTGGTACAGCGCCGCGTAGGAGGTGGCGGCGTCGGTGTGCGCCTGGGCCAGCTGATCCTCGGCGTCGAGCTGGGTGCGCTCGGCATCGAGCACCTGCAGGAAATCCGCGACCCCCCCCTCGAACCTGAGCCGTGCCAGGTCGGCCGCCCGCGCGCTGGCCTCGGCGGCGTCCCGGATCCGCTCGACCCGCGCCCGCGAGGTGCGGTAGCGCGAGAGCCCCGTCTCGACCTCCTGCAGCGCCCGCAGCACGGTCTGGGCGTACTGGGCATCGGCCGCCTCCGCCCGCGCCCGGCCCTGGTCCACTCGCGCCTTGACCCGGCCGAGGTTGAGCAGGGGCCAGGTGACCAGCGGGCCCACGGCGTATCGGAAGGTGCCCGCATCGCCCAGCGCACCGACCTCGGCCGCCGAGTAGCCCGCGCTGCCCCCGACCGTGATGCGCGGCAGGTAGTCGGCCTTGGCGGCGCCGAGGAAGGCACGCTCCGCCGCGGCCTGACGCTCCGCAGACGCGACGTCCGGCCGCCGGCGCACGAGCGAGTCGGGATTGGCGATGGTGACATCGCTTGGAAGCGGCGGCATCGGGGTCGCCGGCTGGAGCTCGGTGGCCACGGTGGCCGGCGCGCGTCCGACCAGTACGCCGATGGCGTACTGCGCGGCGGCGACCTGCGACTCGAGCCCTGGAATCAAGGCCAGGGTAAAGCCCAGCTGGGCGCGGGCCCGCTCGGTATCGAAGGCCGTGCCCCGGCCCGCGTCGAGCCGCTGCTGGGTGACATCGAGGGTGTGGCGCTGGTTCTCGCCGTTCCGGCGAGCCACGGCCAGGCGCTCCTGCGCCCCCCGCAGCTCGAAGTAGGTCCGGGCCAGCTCGGCGGTCAGGACCACCTGAGCATCACGCACGTCGGCGTTGGCGGCATCGACCAGCGCGCCCTGCGCCTGCACGTTGTGGCGGATCCGCCCGAAGAAATCGAGCTCCCACGAGGCGTCGAACCCGGCGTCCCAGATATCCTGATCGGGGAATCGGCCGCCGCCGATGGGGAAGGTGGCGCTCGAGAGCCGCTGGCGGGTGTAGCCGCCGCCGGCGGTCACGGTCGGTGCCAGATCGAGCGCCGTCTCGGTGCGCGCCGCCCGCGCGCCGCGAAGCCGGGCCAGCGCGGAGCGAACGTCGAGGTTGGAGCGGAGCAGCTCCGCCACCAGACGATCGAGCGTCGTGTCGTTGAGCGCCCGCCAGTAGCTCGCCTGGTCCACCGAGCCTGCGGTGCGCTCGGACTCCGTCACCACCGGCACCGCGGAGTCGGCCCCGGGCGGGGGCGGCGCCGGCGGCATGAGGGTGTCGCGGGCGGTGTCCCGCGCCGCCTCGCGAAAGGCGGCGGGCACCGGCACCGACGCCGCTCGGTACGCGGGCGAGGCGCAGGCGGCCAGGAGCACCGCCAGCACCACGGACTGCCTGCGCGGACTACGCATGAAGGGCCTCCCCGGTCCGATGCTCGACCGGCTGCGTGGTCGCCGCGCGCCGGCGGCGGCGCTCGACCACGCTCATGATGACGACGTAGAACACGGGCGTGAGCACCAGGCCGAAGAAGGTGACGCCGAGCATCCCCGAGAACACCGCCACGCCCATGGCGTGCCGCATCTCGGAGCCCGCGCCGCTGGAGAACACCAGCGGCAGCACGCCCATGACGAAGGCGAACGAGGTCATGAGGATGGGGCGAAGCCGGATCCGGCAGGCCTCGAGCGCCGAGTCGACCACCGACCGACCCTGCATGTGGAGCTCCCGGGCGAATTCCACGATCAGGATCGCGTTCTTGCAGGCGAGCCCGATGAGCACCAGGAACCCGATCTGGGTGAAGATGTTGTTGTCGCCCTTGGTCAGGAACACGCCCGTGATGGCGCAGAGCAGCGACATCGGCACGATCAGGATGACCGCGAGCGGGAGCGACCAGCTCTCGTACTGCGCCGCCAGCACCAGGAATGCGAGCAGCACGCACAGCGGGAAGATGAAGATCGCCGTGTTGCCCGCGAGCCGCTGCTGATAGCTCAGGTCGGTCCACTCATAGCCGATGCCGTTCGGCAGCACCTCGGCCGCGATCCGCTCGATGGCCGCTTCCGCCTGCCCCGAGCTGTAGCCGGGGGCCGGACCGCCGTTGATATCGGCCGCGGGGTACCCGTTGTAACGGAGCGACTGGTCGGGCCCGTGGCCCTCGCGCACTTGCACCACCGAGCCGAGCGGCACCATCTCGCCGGCCGCGTTCCGCACCTTGAGCTGGGTGATGTTGTCGGCGGTGGCGCGGTACTGCGCGTCCGCCTGGACCTTCACCTGGTAGGTGCGGCCGAACCGGTTGAAGTCGTTGGCGTACACCGAGCCCAGATAGACCTGCATGGTCTGATACAGGTCGGTGAGCGAGATCCCCTCCTGCTTGACCTTCTCCCGATCGACCACCACGTCCAGCTGCGGCACGTTGATCCGGTAGCTGGTGAACACGCCGGCCAGCTCGGGCGTCTGATACGCCTTGCCGATCAGCGCCTGGGTGGCCTCGTTGAGCGCCGCGTCGCCCAGTCCCGCCTTGTCCTCCAGCATGAGCTTGAATCCGCCCACCGCGCCCAGGCCGTTGACCGGCGGAGGCGGGAAGACCGCCACGAACGCATCCTGAATGCTCGAGAACTTGCCGTTGAGCGTGCCGGCCAGCGTCAGGCCATACTCCGCCTTGCTGGTCCGCTCCTCGAAGGGCTTGAGCGGGAAGAACACGATGCCGGCGTTGGGCGAGTTGACGAACCCGTTGATCGAGAGCCCGGGGAACTGCACGGCGTTCTCGACGCCGGCCTCATGGCCGCCGATGTCGGCCATCTGGCGGATGACCTTGTCGGTGCGGTCGAGCGTGGCGGCATCGGGCAGCTGGGCGAACGCCACCAGGTACTGCTTGTCCTGGGTGGGCACGAAGCCGTGCGGCACCTTGTTGAAGCCCACCAGAGTGAGCGCCACTAGCCCCGCGTACACGGCCAGCGCCACGCCGCCCCGACGAATGATCCGCGAGACCGCGTTGCCATAGCTGGTCGACCCGCGGTGGAACACCCGGTTGAAGGGCCGGAAGATCCAGCCCAGCCCGCGATCGAGGATGCGGGTGAGCCGGTCGGGCGCCGCCTCGCGCGACTTGAGCAGGATGGCGCTCAGCGCCGGGCTCAGGGTCAGCGAGTTGATCGCGGAGATCACCGTCGAGAACGCGATGGTGAGGGCGAACTGGCGGTAGAACTCGCCGGTGAGGCCGCTCAGGAACGCGACCGGCACGAACACCGCGCACAGGACGAGCCCGATCGCGATGATCGGCCCGCTCACCTCTTCCATGGCCTTGACCGACGCGTCGTGGGGCGACAGCCCGGCCTCGATATTCCGCTCCACGTTCTCCACGACCACGATCGCGTCGTCCACCACGATGCCGATGGCCAGCACCAGGCCGAACAGCGACAGCGTGTTGATCGAGAAGCCGAAGCCGAGCAGAATCGCAAAGGTGCCCACGATGGAGATCGGCACCGCCACCAGCGGAATGACGGAGGCGCGCCAGGTCTGGAGGAACAGCACCACCACGATGACCACCAGCAGGATGGCCTCGAACAGCGTCTTTACGACTTCATGGATGCCGTCGCGCACGTTGACCGTGGGGTCGTACACGATCCGGTATTCCACGCCCTGGGGAAAATTCTTCTTGAGGTCTTCCATCGTGCGGCGCACGGTGGAGGAGAGCTGCAGCGCGTTCGACCCCGGCGCCTGGAAGATGCCGATGCCGACCGCGTCCTGATTGTTGAGCAGCGACCGGAGCGCGTAGTCCCCGGCATCGAGCTCGATCCGGGACACGTCGCGGAGGCGGGTGATCTCGCCGTTGGCGCCGGTCTTGAGGATGATGTCGCCGAACTCCTTCTCGTCGACCAGCCGCCCACGCGCGTTGACGCTCAGCTGATAGTCGACCGGCACGGGCATGGGCGGCGCGCCCACCACGCCCGCCGCGACCTGCACGTTCTGCTCGCGGATGGCGTTGACCACGTCGGTGGCGGTGAGGCCGCGGGCGGCCACCTTGCTGGGGTCGAGCCACACCCGCATGGCGTAGTCGCCGCCGCCGAACACCTGGACCTGGCCGATGCCCGGAATCCGGGCCAGCACGTCCTTGATCTGCAGCAGCCCGTAGTTGCGCAGGTACACGTCGTTGTAGCGCTGGTCGGGCGAGACCAGGTGCACCACCATGATGAAGTTGGGCGAGCTCTTGACGGTGGTGACGCCCAGCTGGCGGACTTCGTCCGGCAGGCGGGGCAGCGCCTGGCTGACCCGGTTCTGCACCTGGACCTGGGCCAAGTCGACGTCGGTGCCCACCCGGAACGTGACGGTCATGGTGAGCACGCCGTCCGAGGTGCCCTGGGACTGCATGTAGAGCATGTTCTCGACGCCGTTGATCTGCTCTTCCAGCGGCGTCGCGACGGCCTCCGACAGGGTCTTGGGGTTGGCGCCGGGGTAGATGGCGCGCACCACCACCGAGGGAGGGACCACGTCGGGATATTCGCTCACGGGCAGCGTGACCATCGCGATCAGGCCGGCGATGAAGATCACGATCGAGAGCACGGCCGCGAAGATGGGCCGGTCGATGAAGAAGCGGGACAGTCGCATGATCCTAGCGCTCCGCTACGGTCGAGTCGGACGAGTCCTTCATGGCGACCACCGTCGGGGTCACCTTGATGCCGGGCCGCACCCGCATGAGGCCGTTCACGACTACCTGCTCACCCGGCTGGAGCCCGGAGCGCACGATCCGGAGACCGTCGTCCGAGAGCCGTCCGAGCTCGACGGGGCGATAGGCGAGGCTGTCGCCCTTGGCCAGCACCAGCACGAACTTGCGGTCCTGATCGGTCCCCACGGCCGCGTCGCGCACCAGCAGGGCCGGCCGGCGCTGGCCGCCCACCAGCTTGACCCGGGCGAAGAGGCCGGGCGTGAAGCGGCGGTCCTTGTTGGAGAAGATCGCGCGGGTCCGGATGGTGCCGGTGGCGGGGTCGATCCGGTTGTCGACGAAATCGAGGCGCCCCTGGTGCGGGAACCCGGTCTCGTTGGCGAGGCCCAGGTACACCGGCAGCCGCTCGTCGTGCCAGCCCTTGGTCCCGTCCGTGGCGGCCTGGCCCGAGTACCGCAGGTAGGTCTGCTCGTCGCTGTCGAAGTAGAGGTACATCGAGTCGAGCGACACGACCGTGGTGAGCAGGGTTGCGTCGGGCGGGCCGGCCTGGACCAGGTTGCCCTCGGTCACCTCGGCCCGGCTGACGCGGCCGGCGATCGGCGAGCGCACCTGGGTCCAGCCCAGGTTGAGCCGCGCCGTCTCGACCGCCGCTTCCGCGGCCCGCACCGCGGCCACGCTGTTGGCCTGCGCGCTGGTCCGGCTGTCGAACTCCTCGCGCGAGATGGCCTGCACGTTGACCAGCTTTTCGGCGCGGGCCACTTCTCGCGCGGCCAGATCGGCCGCCGTGCGCGCCTGCTCGAGCTGGGCCTGGGCGCGGTCGAGATCGGCCTGGTAGGGCCGCGGATCGATCTCGAAGAGCGTCTCGCCCTTGCGGACCTCGCGGCCTTCCGTGAAGGTCACCCGCTTGATGTAGCCGGACACCCGCGGCCGGATCTCGACCTGGTCCACGGCCTGGAGCCGGCCGCTGAACTCGTCCCACTCGGCGAGGTCGCGCTGGAGCACCGGCGCGACGCTTACGCCGGGGGGCGGTGGGGGAGCGGGCGGCTTCGAGGAGCAACCTGCGAGCGAGAGCGCGGCGGCGACGAACGCGAGCGGCGCGAGCGAGCGAGACGGCATGCCTTCCTCCGTTGAGCACGAACGGCCCATTCGGGCCGGGCTGCTGTTACAATAGTTTTACAACCGTCTAACATTTTCGGCGTTTGCTCGGGCGACGCCTCGCGTTCGCCCGCCTGCTACCACTCGCTACTCTGTCTTTCCGACCCGCCGCAGCAGCTCGGCGGTATATGCCCGCATGACCTCGCGCCGGACTTCGCAGTGGAGGTACTGACCCTCGCGCCTGGCCTCGACCAGTCCGGCCCGCACCAACTCCTTGATGTGATGGGAGATGGTGGCTTTGGAGACGGGAAACATGTCCGTGAGCCTGGCACAGGGACAGGTGGCCCGCTCGCCGGCAATGGTCTCCAGCAGCGCCATGCGCCGGGGATCGGCCAGCGCCTTGGCGATGAGCTCGAACTGGCGGCTCGTGAGGCGGAAATCGGCAGCGTCGCGTGTAGTCACAGTTCAATAGTTATCGAACTGTCTATTCGCGTCAACCCCCCGTTGGATAGGGGTGGTCATCCCGAGCTCAGCAAAGGGTCTGCTCCGCTTCGCTCGACCCGCTCCCGCACCGTGCCTTCGCTGTGCTCGGGATGACGGTCCCGCTGACCAGCCCGCTGCTGCTCGGGATGACCGTCCCGCTGACCAGCCCGCTGCTGCCGACCGCCCGCTGCCCTAGCGAAATGTCCCCGGGCTGACCTCGTAGGTCAGGTGATAGCGGCCGACCTCTTCCTCCGGCGCCCAGAAGCCGAGCTGCTCGGTCCACCGGGTGCGCTCGAGCTGACGGCCGCGGAGGGTGATGAACCCCGCGGCTCGCGTGGTCACGACACCGAGCCGCCGCAGATCGGCCAGGTCTCTGAGCACCGTACCGCCCCGCTCGGCGATCAGGCGCCGGGCGACCACGGGGCCGATCCCGGGTACCCGCACCAGGGTCTGATATTCCGCCGCGGTGATCTCCACCGGAAAGCACTCCGGGTGGGACAGCGCCCAGGCGGTCTTGGGATCGACGTTGAGCGGCAAGTTGCCCTCCGGCCCGAATACCACCTCATCGGCGGTGAAACCGTAGTCGTGCATCAGGTAGTCCGCCTGGTACAGGCGGTGCTCCCGCAGCGCGGGCGCCGCCGGCACCGACTCCATCGGCGTATCCGAGATGGGGCGGAAAGCGCTGAAGTGGGCGTGGTGAATGCCGCCGGCCTCCTGGAGCCGTCCCACCGTTTCGATCAGGGTGCGATCGGAGTCAGGCGTGGCGCCCACCACGAACTGCATGGTCATGCCGGCCACACCCATGGGGTGGAGCGGGTCGGCCGGACGGCCCTGCGCCCGCGCGGCGCGCTCCTCGAGCACCAGCGAGCGCACCCGCTCGAGGTTCTCG
>DASSMN010000348.1:0-6954 GCA_035688885.1 Gemmatimonadales bacterium | reverse complement strand
AAGATCAACGCCAACATCGGCAACTCGGCCGTCCGGTCGTCCATCGAGGACGAGGTGGAGAAGCTCCGCTGGGCCACACTGTGGGGCGCCGACACCGTGATAGACCTCTCCACCGGTGCCGACATCCACGAGACCCGCGAGTGGATCGTGCGCAACGCCCCGGTGCCGATCGGCACGGTGCCGATCTACCAGGCGCTGGAGAATGCGGGTGGCGTGGCGGAGGACCTCACCTGGGAGATCTACCGCGATACGCTGATCGAGCAGGCGGAGCAGGGGGTGGACTACTTCACCGTCCCTGCCGGCGTGCTGCTGCGCTACGTGCCGCTGACGGCCAAGCGGGTGACCGGCATCGTGAGCCGGGGCGGCTCGATCATGGCCAAGTGGTGCCTGGCCCACCACCAGGAAAGCTTCCTGTATACCCGGTTCCGCGAGATCTGCGAGATCATGGCGGCGTACGACGTGTCCTTTTCGCTGGGTGTCGGGCTGCGACCCGGCAGCATCGCCGACGCCCACGACGAGGCCCAGTTCGCCGAGCTCCGGACCCAGGGCGAGCTCACCCGGATCGCGTGGGAGCACGGGGTGCAGGTGATGAACGAGGGACCGGGGCACATCCCGATGCACCTCATCAAGGAGAACATGGACAAGCAGCTCGAGTGGTGCGACGAGGCGCCGTTCTACACCCTGGGCCCGCTCACCACCGACATCGCGCCGGGCTACGACCACATCACCAGCGCCATCGGCGCGGCGATGATCGGCTGGTACGGCACCGCCATGCTGTGCTACGTGACGCCGAAGGAGCACCTCGGCCTGCCCGATCGTGAGGACGTGAAGGCGGGGGTGATCGCCTACAAGATCGCGGCCCACGCGGCGGACCTGGCCAAGGGACATCCGCGGGCGCGCGCCTGGGACGACGCGCTGAGCAAGGCTCGGTTCGAGTTCCGGTGGGAGGACCAGTTCAACCTCGCGCTCGATCCGGTCACCGCCCGGGCCTTCCATGACGAGACGCTGCCGGCGGAGGGCGCGAAGCTGGCGCACTTCTGCTCGATGTGCGGGCCCAAATTCTGCTCGATGAAGATCACGCAGGATGTGCGGGATTACGCGGCGGAGATGGCGGCCAAGTCGGAGGAGTTCCGGGAGCGGGGCGGGGAGCTGTACGTCGCTCCGTAGCCCGGCCCGATTTGAGCGCCGGGCAGAAGAGCGTCGGCGGCCCCTTCAGGGCAAGCCGCCGTCGAGTATCTTTTTGACGGCATGCCCCTCGAGCACATCCGCACCGTCATCGTCGACGACCACGACGAGCTCGGCCGGCTCATTGCGCACCGGATCGCGGAGCTGGTCCGGGCCCGCGCCGCTGAGAAACGGCCGGCCGTGCTCGGGCTCGCCACCGGCTCGACGCCCATCGGGGTCTATCGCGAGCTAGTCCGCCTCCACCGCGAGGAGGGCCTCAGCTTCCGCCACGTCGTCACCTTCAACCTCGACGAGTACTACCCGATGGATCCGGGGAGCCTCCACTCCTACCATCGGTTCATGTGGGAGAACCTGTTCTCCCAGCTGGACATCCCAGCCGACCAGGTACACATCCCGCGGGGCGACATCCTGCGCGACCGGGTCGATACCGAGGTGCGGTGCTACGAGGAGGCCATTCGCGCCGCCGGCGGGATCGACCTCCAGCTCCTCGGCATCGGACGCACCGGCCACATCGGGTTCAACGAGCCCGGCTCCGGCGTCGAGAGCCGCACCCGGCTGGTGACGCTCGACCTGGTGACCCGCAAGGATGCCGCGGCCGACTTCTTCGGTGAAGAGAACGTCCCCCGCGAGGCACTCACGATGGGGGTCGCGACCATTCTCGCGGCGCGCGAGATCGTCATCCTCGCGACCGGCGAGCACAAGGCGGCCATCGTCCGCCGCGCGGTCGAGGGCGAGGTGGACCACGAGGTCGCGGCGACCTTCCTGCAGGAGCACCCCCGGACCACCTTCTACGTCGACCGAGCCGCGGCCGCCGCGCTCACCCGTGAGGCCACCCCCTGGCTGCTCGGTGCGGTCGACTGGAAGCCGGATCTCGTGGTGCGGGCCGTGGTGTGGCTCTCCGGCCAGGCGGGCAAGGCCATTCTCAAGCTCACCCATCGCGACTACGCCGAGCATCGGCTGTCGTCCCTGGTGGCCCAGTACGGCTCGCCCGGGGCGCTCAACGGGATGGTGTTCAACGCGCTCGGCGCCAAGATCCGGGGCCGCTCCAAGCTGCCCCGCGATCAGCGGGTCATCTGCTTCTCTCCCCACCCCGACGACGACGTGATCTCCATGGGCGGCATTCTGCGCAAGCTGGTGGAGAACGAGAACGAGATCACCGTCGCCTACATGACCAGCGGCAACGTGGCGGTATTCGACCACGACGTGCGGCGCCATCTCGACTTTCTCCGGCGCCTGGCGGCCGAGCGCCACATGCCCAGCGCGCCGGTGGACGCCCTGGGCCGGCGAGTGGACGATTTCCTCGCGGCCAAGCACCCGGGCGACGTGGACATCCCCGAGGTGCAGGACGCCAAGCGGATCATCCGCGAGAGCGAAGCGGTGGCCGGCATCCGGACCCTCGGTCTGCCCGACAGCGCCGCGCGATTTCTCAACCTGCCGTTCTATCAGACCGGCACCGTGGCCAAGGCGCCGGTCGGGGCCGCCGACGTCGCCATCGTCCGCGCTCTGCTCGAGGAGCTCTCGCCGGACCTGGTCTTCGTGGCGGGCGACCTGTCCGACCCCCATGGCACCCACCGCATGTGCAAGGAAGCGATCGACCGCGCCCTGGCCGAGCACGCCGCCGCCGGCGGCCGCCGCCCCGAGGTGTGGCTCTATCGCGGGGCCTGGCAGGAGTGGCCGGTGACCGACGCCACCTGGCTGGTGCCGCTGTCGCAGGAGGAGCTCCGGCTCAAGATCCAGGCGATTTTCAAGCACCAGAGTCAGAAGGACTCGGCGCCGTTTCCCGGCCCCGACGAGCGCGAGTTCTGGCAACGCGTCGAGGCCCGGAACATGGGGACGGCGGCTGAGCTGGATCGGCTGGGTCTGGCGGAGTATTTCGCGATGGAGGCGTACGTGGTGGAAGGCGGGAAGCTGGAAAGGACGTAAGCCGATACCGGGCACCTGTCGCTTTCCGGCCCCCTTCTCTCGTCAGTCCGTCCGAAACAGGATGTGCCCCACCCCCCCGTGCACGAGCTCCCGCTCAGGCGTCAGCGATGCCTTGAGCAGCACCCGCTGGGAGGCGAGGTTATCCGGCGTGGTGAGCCCCACGACCGAAGGCAGGCCCAACCACTCGCGGCCAATCGTCACGCAGGCGCGCGCGGCATCGGTGGCGAGCCCTCGTCCCCAGAACTCGGGCAACAGCGCGTAGGCCAGCTCGACCTCGTCGATCGCCTCGACGGTGAGGTGGCGAAGTCCCGCCCGTCCCATGACCCGACCGGTTGTCGGGTCCCGCAGGATCCAGATCCCGAACCCATGCTGAGACCAGTGCGCCAGATTCCGCTCGAGGTAGGCCTTGGTCTCGCCATCGCTCCGGATGCCCCCGAGGCTGGCCATCATCGGCGAGCAGTTGTCCATCCGCCGCAGGAAGGGCAGGTGGGCATCGGTCAGCCGCTCCGCGAAGAGGCGGCGCAGGCTGAATGTCGCCGGCGCGAGCTCCCGCGGCTCGCTGCGAACCGCCACGGCGGGGCGGGTCGTGGGCGAGTCCATTACGGCTCCCATATCGCGGGCTCCCGGGTGGACCCATACGTTGCAGGGCTGGACGTGCCGGTGTGCGGCGAGGCCCGCCGAGACAAGTCATTAGCGTATAGTGGGTTGGACGGGGGCGTCGCGGCGGGCACTGGGCTGCCGCCAGGGCCGACCCGGAGCTGGAGCGCGGCTCGGGACGCGTCGAACAGGGGGGATGACCGGCCACACATGGTTACAAGTTCCTTCGAACGAGAATCTCTCACTTACCGTGCTACAGCTTGCACAGCAGGCATCAAGCAGATCTCAAGAGAAGGCATCAGGGTGATACGGATCAGGTTGCGCCCCCGTGAGTCCGCCTGCAGAATTGGTAAAGACCCCAGTTCTCGCTTCCCGGCGGCGGCACGATGGCGACCACCCTGACCTGTTTGCGGTGCGGCAGCGATCTCGAGGAAGGAGATCGCTATTGCGCGGCGTGCGGGGTGGAGTCGTTCCGCTGCCGGTCATGCGGCCAGCAGCTCCTTCCGACCGACCTCACCTGCCCCCACTGTGGCACCACCGCCGAACATGCAGTCGCAGCGACGACGGGGCCGCTCGGTGAGCCCCCGGTAGAGACGGATCTGGCCGACATCGTGGTCCGGTTGCGGCGGGCCACCCTGGGCGAGTACGAGATCGGCCGGGAGCTGGGCCGCGGCGGCATGGCGGCGGTCTTCTCCGCCCATGACCTCGCGCTCGATCGCAAAGTGGCCATCAAGGTGATGTCGCCAGGCCTCGTGCTGGGTGAAGGAATGACCGAGCGGTTCAAGCAGGAGGCGATCACCGTCGCGCAGCTGCACCACCCCAGCATCGTGTCGGTGTACTCGGTGCGACAGTCCGAGGGGCTCCACTTCTTCGTCATGCAGTACGTGGAAGGCCGATCGCTGGAGCAGGTGCTGCAGCAGACGCGACGCCTGCCTCTGGCGGTGGCGCGCTCCATCCTGTACCAGGTCGGGTCGGCGCTGGCCTACGCGCACCGGTCCCGCGTGATCCATCGCGACGTGAAGCCCGGCAACATCCTCATCGACCAGGACGGCAACGCGGTCGTCACCGATTTCGGCATCGCCAAGGCGGCCGAGCGTCCGGTGAACACGCTGACCGGAGCCCTGGTTGGGACACCGGCCTACATGAGCCCCGAGCAGTGCGCCGGCGGCGAGGTGTCGGGGCTGTCCGACCAGTATTCGCTGGGCGCGGTGGCCTACGAGATGGTGACCGGCGAGGCGCCATTCACCGGCTCGACCCTCACCGTGATGCAGGCCCATGTCGAGCGCGCCCCGAGGCCGATCGCCGAGCTCTCGCCCGACTGTCCGCCCGATGTGGCCGACGCGATCCACCGGATGCTGGAGAAGGACCCGGCCGCTCGCTGGCCCCGAATGGTGGACGCCCTCACGGCGCTCGGCGCCGAAGCGCTTCCCGAGGAGCACCAGCTGCGCGGGGAGCTGGCCCGCCATGCCGCCGGAGCCGGGTCCGTGCCGCCGGACCCGACCACGCCGACTAGTCCGGCCCCCCGCACCCGCCGATCAGGCCGCATCAGCGCGCCGTACCGCTCGGTAGGTGGCATTTCCATCATGCCCGCGCCGGCAGGATTCGAGGTGGGCGACAGCTTCACCCTCGTCGCGGTGCTCCGCGGCCAGCATGGCACCCGCCTTCCGCCCCGCGCCGTGGAGTGGACCACCGATGATGCGTCGGTGCTGCGGCTGGACGGTCGTACGGCGCTCGCCACCGCGGTCGCGCCCGGCACCGCCATGGTGACCGCCACCTGCAAGAACGTGAGCGCCCGGCTTCGGGTGGACGTGAGCCCGCCTCGGGCCGACGACATCGTGATCGAGCCGCTGCTCGAGCCGCTCCAGGCCGGTGAAGAGGTGCGTCTGGACGCCACCCCGCGCGACAAGCACGGCTGGCCGGTGTATCGGCCGGTGGCATGGAGCTCCGCCGACGAGCGCATCGCCGAGGTCACGGCGGGCGGCACCATCCTGGGCCGCGCGCCCGGCACCGTACGGCTCACGGCCGCGGTGGACGACGCACGCGCCAGCATCGTGATTCCGGTGCTGCCGCCCAGGGTGGTCACCGTGGATATCGCAGATCCGCCCAGCGGGCTCACGGTGGGACAGACGATCAGGGTGGGAGCGACACCGCTCGACCGCGTGAACGCGCCGCTCCCGGGCCGGCCCATCGCGTGGAGCTCCAGCGATCCCAGCGTGGTGGCCGTGACCGAGGCCGGCGAGCTCACCGCGATCCGGCCGGGCTCCGCCGTGCTCACCGCCAGTTGTGAAGGCGTGCGCGCGATTCTCCGAATCGGCGTCGCCGCGCCGCCTCAGCCGCCGGCGCCGGACCAGGCTCGCCCGCTGGTGGTCCCGCGACGCCGTTCGCGCCGGGCCCGGCGGCGGGCGCTGCTGGCCGGCGCCACCGTGCTTGCCGCCGGCGGAGCATGGGTGGTGTTGCGCCCCGGGCCGCTCGACGACCGGGCGGGTGCGGCGCCCGCCGCCTACACGGGCGGTGAGGTGGCGGTGGACACCGCGACGCCGGTTGCCGTGGTCATTACCCGGCGGCCCGTCCGCTCGCTCCGGCCCGACAGTGCGACCACCCTCGTAGCGGAGGCGCGCGACGCGGCGGGCCGCGTACTGCCCGGTGTGGGGATTGCGTGGTCGTCCAGTGATTCCACCATTGCCTCGGTCGATCGCGGCAGCGGGCGAGTGCGGGCCATCCGCCCCGGCCGCGTGCTGGTGGCCGCCTCGAGCGGCACCGGGCGCGACAGCGTCGTGATCTCGGTGCGGCGTGCGGGCGCGCGCTCGCCGTCGGTGGGGTCGATTCTGATCGCCACGCCGCCGACGCTCCGGGCCGGCGATTCGGTCGCGCTTCGCGCCATCGTGCGAGATCTCCGGGGCGACTCGCTGCCCGGTGCCGAGGTCAGCTGGACGTCGAGCAACCCGGGCGTCGCCTCGGTCGACACGCTCACCGGCATGGCCCGTGGCCACCAGCCGGGCACTGCCCTGGTGCAGGCGCGGAGCGGCAGCGAATCATCCAGCACGGAGCTCACCGTCCTGTCGAGCCCTATCGCAGCCATCCAGATCCTCGGGGCCCGGCCGATGGCCGTCGGCGAGACGCTGGCGCTCCGGGTCACGGTCAATGACGGCCGGGACACCGACCCGAGCGACGTGCCGGTGTCCTGGGCGAGCAGCGACTCGACCATCGCCGCGGTGGATCCGGTGAGCGGCGAGGTGGCGGGACGCGCCC